>NZ_VPAK01000070.1:0-2287 GCF_013419295.1 Acinetobacter sp. YH12094 | reverse complement strand
GAAATTCATGCACGTGTAGCAGTCCTCAACAGATTTACGGAATTAGGTCGACCACTTACCCAAGTTACGCCTTAAATTTGGCTCAATTAGGGGGGCTTTGTATTTCAAATCTTTGTGCAACAAAGCCATTATAATCTGAAAAATTAAGCTCATTTCATTCAAATATAATGCTTCGCTTTTATTCACTTCATTTTTCAACTGACTTAAGATCTGCCCTCTTTCTATTTTATTCTTTTCACAACTACATAAGAAAAAAATTACTGTAATCATTAAGAATAATTTCATATTATAGCCCTCCAAAAGAGCGCATTAATCTAATTGCATAAAGCTCGGTATCTTTAGTATTTCCTATTAATTTACTGTGTGAAAAGTCAAAATACGTTAAACTAGGTGTGGATATAAGCTCCTGTATTTACTTGAACTTCACCACTCGAAACAGGCACATCAGCACCGACAGCAACTCCACAAGGAAAACCAAATGAATTTCCATCTAAAGTTTGATCTGTTAGATATTCTCTATTCACCTTGGAATCTAACTCAAGTTATTTTTAGCGACAGAACCAGTGAGCTAGCAGCCTAAAATTTCCTAAGTGGAAGTCTCCTGTTATTTCAGCACGCATCAATCATTTAAAATACCCCAAAGCTTTTAACTTAGGAACAAATTTTTTATTAAAATAAATTATTGAAAAACTACAAACTAATGCAAAAGAAATCAAAGTAAAAGCAAAATAAATATTGTTTTGATCAAAATATATATGGAAATCATCTACAAACTCATGAATATGAAAAAAAGGAAAAATAAAAGCAATAGCAAACAGTAAATATAATAAAGAACTAAATACCACTTTAAAAAAATGACCAAGTATACTTACTTTAATTAAAGCTTTAGCATAAAAATTTAAAATTAAAATCATATAAATCATATATAACAAGAAAAACATAGCCGTTTTAAACCAAATCATTAACTATCTCACTAATTATTTTGCACAAGATGGCAAGGTTATTTTCCCAGTACCCATTAATTCACCAGCACCTGTTATTTTACCCTCTAGTAATGCCCCTGCTAGTTTGCCTGGAGTTCGATTAATTCCAGAAGTACCCAATGGTTTATTCATCAAATCTACTCTCATATATGGAGCCCTTTGAATTACTGCCTTATTCACAGATCCTCCAATGCCACCACCAACCATAGCTCCTACTACAGCACCAGCATCATAATTACACATATTCGCAACTTCCTTCTTCGCAGCAAATAATCCCACACCTTGACCCAGCACTGAAGAAACTCCTGCACCTCCTGCTGCACCTACAGCATGTGATGCCCAAGGATTTACAGCCCCCACTGCACCTCCTGCAACACACCCAATTGCAGCACCTTTCCACTCTCCTGTTGTATAACCACCAACAGCACCAGCTATGCAGCCATATGCAGCACCAGCAGCATTTAAGGGAGTTAATCCCAATTGATCGACCCACAGATTCGGATCACTGACATAAGCAGAATTATTTAATCCACCAAATAGTCCAATCGGATCTTTACTCACATACCTTGCACTAAACGGCTCATAATAACGGTAACGGTTATAATGTAATCCAGTTTCACTATCGTAATATTGCCCTTGAAAACGAATACTTGTTTGCTCTAATAAATTGTCACTAGTCTTAATCTCTAGCGAATGGTGCAAGTGGTATTAGTAAGCTTATTGCAGCAACAATTGCGCAGAAAAAAGCTGTCGATAACAAAATTTTACTCCATCCAGCAATTAATCCCCCCATTAATGTGCATATATCAGTATCATCACCTGCTATGTACTCCATAATTTCACCCAAAGTCACACAAACTATTCCTACAACTGATGCTTTAGCCAATTTAGCAAAGTTTTTAAGTGTGCCAAGTGATTGTTTTACACCTAGCTGCGATACTCTCTGACCTAAAGCTTATTAATGATGTATTAAGTAAAAGTTTTAACCCTAGCATGTGCTAAAAGGCCTATAAGCTTATGTCCATTAATTGTTTGTTGTACTACTATTTTAATTTCATCTTTCACGATCCCACTTAAACTAAAAAATGGAATTATTATAGTTTGGACTAGGGTCTTTGCATGAATTTCATCATTTATATATCCAACGGCTTTGTTGCACAAACCTATCTGTAAAGGCTTTTTCAGCGATATAATTTTCAAATGAAGAAGCCTACACACAAAATCTACCGCACAACCAATTGGCCCGCATATAACCGAGCACTCATGAGTCGCGGAAATATTGCCATTTGGTTTGATCCTGCTAC
>NZ_VPAK01000069.1:0-2365 GCF_013419295.1 Acinetobacter sp. YH12094 | reverse complement strand
AGATTTCAAAACGCCCCAACTTTTGGGGCTTATTTTTATCTTTTTCAGAGGCCGTTTTTTTGTTTCTCGGAGAGAAACGCGGAAGCGTGCATTCCCTCCTGCTGTCGGAAAATGATAAATCCCCCAAACCGCTAAAAGTTGCCGATCGGCAACTTTTAAAATATCAAATTTTCACACATGGCTTAAAACCGCCTAAAATCGCCTTTAAGCGCACTTTTCTTCAAAACAGGGAAATCTAGCTAAACAGGGCTAAAAACGCCAATAAACGCAAAATAGGAGCATTTAGACCATGAAATTGAGTGATGCTGAAAAAAATAATCGTTTGTCAGAGGTGTTTTTAAAGAAATCAGATCGAGAATATTACGATTTAGAAATCACTGAAGATCATCAAAAACTTTATGATCAGTACGTTTCAGGTGATTTAAACAAGCAAGATTTTGAAGAACAACTAAACAAATTGATCAAGTAACCGAGCGAGTGTCTACGAGCGACTGAGCATTATAAAAATTTGCCCCTGCCTTTTCCCTGATTACAAGCTCCCTGTTGCTTCATAACGAGATTTACAGAGCAAAGCGACTGTAGCCACTGGCTCCATGACGAGCGAAGCGAGCATAAAGCTTTATGAGCGAAGCGAATCCATTCTTGTTTTTAGCGTCCTAGCCGGTCTTTGAGAAAAACTGCCCCCAGGAATCGAGCGCAGCGAGATTCAATAGAGTTTGAGCGAAGCGAAAACATAGGGCAGTTTTAAATGCCGTTTTTAATTTTTTTGGGCTTTTAATAATAAAAAAGCTTTTAAATGCTTTTAAGCAGTCTGAAAGCATTGATATACGTGCGTTTCAGAGGACATAAGACGACACTTAGTGTGCTAAAAGACGACACTTAGTGTGCTAGAAATTCTCAATAAGACGACACTTAGTGTGCTTTGAAAGACAAAATAAAACATGTCGTTTTAAGCACGTTTAGTTTGCAAGATGCGACAAAATAAAATATGTCTGCTTATTGCTTCTTGATAAGGCTTCACATAAGATCAATAAGACGACATAATAAAATAAGACGCTATATGAAAGATTTAATTGTGAAAGATAACGCTTTAATTAATGCCAGCTACAATCTTGACCTAGTGGAACAACGGTTAATTCTTTTAGCAATAATTGAAGCCCGTGAAAGTGGTAAAGGTATTAATGCGAATGACCCTTTAACTATTCACGCAGAGAGCTATATCAACCACTTTGATGTATTGAAAAATGGTGCTTATCAAGCACTAAAAGAAGCCTGTAAAGACTTGTTTGCTCGTCAATTTAGCTATCAAGAACCAAGAGGAAAAGGAGTAGCTCATATTACCTCACGTTGGGTTTCTCAAATTGCATACATCGAAAAAACGGCATCTGTTGAGTTAATTTTTTCACCTGCAATTATCCCTTTAATAACTCGGCTAGAAAAACAATTTACGAGCTATGAGTTAGAGCAAGTAAAAGGGCTTTCCACTGGCTACGCCATTAGACTTTATGAACTTTTGATTGCTTGGCGTAGTAGTGGGAAAACACCAATTATTGAGCTAAGTGAGTTCAGAGAAAGATTGGGAGTATTAGAAAGTGAATATCATCGAATGCACGACTTTAAAAAGCGTGTTTTAGAACCATCATTAAAGCAAATCAATGAAAATACAGATATTACTGTCAAAGAAGAACAGCACAAAAGAGGACGTAATATTATTGGTTTTTCATTCCGATTTAAACAGAAGGCACAGCCAAAAAAACAACAAAAAACCGACCCTAAACGAGATCCAAACACACCTGATTTCTTTGTCGAAATGACCGATGCACAACGGCATTTGTTTGCACACAAATTATCTGAACTGCCCGAAGTTGGTAGCGAATATGCAGAGATCGGAGAGTCATCCGAAGACTTTACGAAACGCCTTGCAGACATGCTTTTAGAGCCAAAAAAATTCAGGATGTTTTATCCGCTACTGGAACAGCTCGGCTTTGGTTCTAAGAAAATCCAATCAGCACCAATCAAACAGGTCGATGAACCTAAGTTTATAGATTTTCCAAATATGCAGATCAACCGAATTTCTTACGGCATGTCCAGAAATAAAAAATTCAAACATTTGAAGCAAGAGAATGAATCACCTAATGATTTTATGCAACGGCTTTGCATCATGCTAAAAGACCCAAAACAGCAACTTCAATTTTACGATTTCCTAAAATCTAATCCTTGAGTTTCCCCCTCTAAAAAAGATTTCAAAACGCCCCAACTTTTGGGGCTTATTTTTATCTTTTTCAGAGGCCGTTTTTTTGTTTCTCGGAGAGAAACGCGGAAGCGTGCATTCCCTCCTGCTGTCGGAAAATGATAAATCCCCCAA
>NZ_VPAK01000068.1:0-2486 GCF_013419295.1 Acinetobacter sp. YH12094 | reverse complement strand
TGTTCAAATGGCGATTCAGCGTTTAATTGGTTTTGGGAAAAAAGAAGAGTTTAAGGAAATTTTGGCAATTTTAAGAAAGCAGAATCCTGATAGGATAAGGGTTCTGTGAAATTTGTCGTGTACAGAGTATAATAATAATAATCGAGCATGAGTCTCATACGGATGCTCGGGTCGAAAGGGAATCCCCAGGCGAGTAACCTGTTTGCGGTGATCCATTAGCTGCAGGAGCAGAAGAGCATACATCTGGAAGCAAAGCCAGGAAAGCGGCCTATGGAGCTGTGCGGCAGCGCTCAGTAGGCAATTTTTCAAAATATTGTTAAGCCTTTTCTGAGCATGGTATTTTTCATGGTATTACCAATTAGCAGGAAAATAAGCCATTGAATATAAAAGATAAAAATGTCTTGTTTACAATAAAGTGGGAATAATTCGGGCCTATCCGAACGCCGCCGGCGGCCGCCGATCACCGCACGCAAGTAACTGAAATCATTAATTAAATATACTGCCGTCTATCGCGGTCTATCGCGGGGCAAGCCTCGCAATAGACGGTATGGCTGACGGTATGGCGACTCTTGCCGCATCGCCAAAACGAATATACCGTCAGGGGTAAGAGAGCTTCTGACGGTATTTTTTCTGTCTTATTCCCTTGATAATAATAGGAAATTTGCCATTCAGGTAGGCCAATTTGGGCCTGACGGTATATCGGGCGGCTCTCAGGCGTTTTTGAACGATCTCGGAGGGTCGAAATGCTGACTGACGCTGGCATCAAAGCACTGAAGCCAAAGAATAAATTATATAAGGTCGTAGACCGTGACGGTATGTACGTCGTGGTCAATCCCTCGGGGGCGGTCGTGTTCCGGTATGACTACCGCCTCAACGGGCGTCGGGAGACTTTGACGCTGGGCCGCTACGGCGCTTCCGACCTGTCGCTGGCGCGGGCGCGCGAGAAACTGATCGACGCCAAGCGCGCCATACTTGAAGGACGGTCGCCCGCCCGAGAGAAGCAACGCGAGAAGCGCCGCATCAAAGAGGCAAAGAGCTTCGGCGAGTTTGGCGAACGCTGGTTGCTGGAGGCGAAGATGGCCGACAGCACCCGCGCGATGCGCCGCTCGATCTATGAGCGGGACATTCTTCCGACCTTTCGGAATCGTCTGCTGACGGAAATCAGCCCCGACGATCTCCGCGCCATGTGCGCCAAGGTGAAGGCACGGGGAGCCCCGGCAACAGCCGTCCACGTCCGCGACATTGTGAAGCTCGTTTATGCCTTCGCGATCCTGCACGGGGAAAAGGTGCCGAACCCGGCCGATACCGCGATGATGCCGCCCTCGACGAAGATAGCGGGCGCGTAGGCGTCGAAGGAAAACCACCACCAGAAGAAGGCCGGCGGATAATAGACCGGCAGGCCCGCCAGATCGAACCATGGCGCTCCAAGCTGGGGCTGGAAGCCGAGGCGAAAGGCAACCCATTGCGTCGCCGCCCACGTCATCACCAGAACGATGGTGATGACTACGGCGATCTGACCCCAAAGGATTCGGCCTCCGCGCAATGCAGGCTCCAGTCGGCAAAAGAGACGGAGCCGATCAGAGAGTAGGCAAAATCGGGACGGGCAACAGGAAAGAGGATGCCGGAGGGCTGCCGGATACTATCGGCGGCAAATAGGATGGATCGCCTGTGCCGTTATCGTGCCGGTCGAGTGCCATCCAGGAAACGATTGGGCGAATCGCCGTCACGCTTCATTTTGCCTGCGAGGTTGAGTAGATTTTTCAGTGCGGAGTTGCGATTGAACGGCGACCAGACGGCTGTAAAGGCAACCGGCTCCGGTTCATCGAGGAAGGGCAGGAAGACGATGCCGGTCGTCGGCAACAATGACGTTGCCTCGCCGACGATAGTGATGCCGAAGCCTTGTCCGACCATAGATAGCAGCGTGTCGCGCCCCACATCAAAGCGCCGGATCGACGGTGCGGGCCAACGCCCGGCAAGGCGCAGCACGATATGGTCATGGACCTGCGGGCCGGTGCCACCATAGCGAACAATGAAAGTCTCGCCGACCAGATCGGACCAAGTGATTGCGGACTGCCCGGCGAGGCGATGCCCATCCGATAGCACGGCCACCAGCGGTTCGGTCCAGATCGGTCGGGTATGGCAGTCGGGCATCTCGGGCTTGCCCGCGACGAACACCACGTCGAGCTGGTCAGCACGAAGCTGCATCACCGCATCGCGGGCTGTGCCTTCGGTGATCTCAACCTCAATGCCCGTATGTTCTTCCCGATAATGACGGATCAGCTCCGTGAGAAAGCTGCGTGGGATTAAGGCATGGATGCCGATGCGAAGCCGGCCGTATTCTCCTTGAGCTGTCATGCCTGCGGTCTTCACTGCGTGATCGAGTTGATCGACACCCGCCGTGACACGCTCCATGAAGTGCCTGCCTGCGTCTGTTAGCCGAACGCCCCGCGCATGGCGCTCAAATAGCAGGACACCAAGGTTATCCT
>NZ_VPAK01000067.1:0-2718 GCF_013419295.1 Acinetobacter sp. YH12094 | reverse complement strand
ACCGACAACAGCATAGTCAACCGGTGATGCAACAACTGTATGAATGGCTCAACCAACATCAACTGACTGTGCCATCGAGTTCTCCAACCGCCAAGGCGATCAATTACACTCTGAAGCGTTGGCCAGCCTTAAGCCGCTATCTGGATGATGGCAATCTACCGATTTGCAATAACTGGGTGGAAAACCAGATGCGCCCCTGGGCGTTGGGACGTAAGAACTGGTTATTTGCAGGTTCGCTGCGCAGCGGTCAGCGAGCAGCCAATATTATGACATTAATCCAGTCAGCAAAGCTGAATGGGCTGGATCCCTATGCCTATTTAAGTGATGTGCTGAAAAGGTTGCCGACACATAAAGTGACTCAGATTGAAGAATTGCTACCACACCGCTGGAAACCGGAACCGAATTAAAAAATAGGCATGGGGTTCAGCGGACGCTTACGATGATATGCGTCATTTAGTTGATCAAATACCTTCTTACGGCAGTCAATCTATACCTAAAATAAACGATCCTAGTTGGGAGGGGTTATTAGATGATCGGAGAATATCTTGGAATATGAACGACATCACCATAATAGAAAGGCTAGTACTTATTTATTATACTTTTAGTATGAAGGTTCTTAGTGTTTTCAATCAAGAATTTGCAGAGAGAGGAGTTTCTTTTTCATACTCTGATTAGTATGCCTATGGCAAACCAATTTCACTGCTTCGGTACCCTAGTGAGGACTAGAACCTTAGGCTGTAGGCTAATGATATTGGTATATTGAGTTATTTAGGTAGTCGCGGTGTACTTCATGGTGTATAGAAAGTTAGTTTTTCGAGCTAATAAAGCCATTTTGACAAAATTTAAGAAGTATTTTAGAAAACTAGATAGTTACACAGAATTTAGGGTAGTCTCAAAATGAAAGTTATAACTAATGGTTCTTTAACATCTTCTAATTCCTTTGGTGAAAAATAAGATTCCATTTTATGCTTAACTCTCAACTTTTTTTCGCTAAATCATTTATTTTACGAAGGTTAGACTTTCAATATTAAACTTACAATTCTTGTAATACAGCCATTCCAATAGGCTTAAGAAGTTGAGAGTGGCATTTCTTGCATAGAATTATTTTGTATTAAATAAAATAACTAAAGGTTTGGCTCGTGAAGATCTCAATAAGAAAACTGTATGTAATTAGCTTAAGTGCATTAATTACTGTGGCTTGTTCCAGTCAAAGTGAATCAGAAGGGATGCTAATTATAAATAACAAAACCTCCGAAGATATAACTAAGGTTAATTTAACTTATAAAACCACTAATAAATCAGAAAATATAGGTAATTTATCTCCTAATCAATCATTTAAGTATCCTATAAAATATTCTGACACCGAAGACTCTATAGTAATTACATATACTGATAGTAATAATACAGTGCATAAGGATGTAGCTGTTCCTTATTTCGGTAAATATGATAAGAAAAATTATAGTTATAATATCAAGTAGTTTAAGTATTATTAATATTTAGAGTGTACGGCATTGACGGTATAGGTTAAATTGACACTACAAGACAGCACTTTAACCAATTTCAACAGCAACATCCCCAAATATATTTAATATAAATTAAGCATGAGATATAAAAATGCACGCCTTTGATATTATCATACCCCAATATACAGGTATCGCTGAAGATGATGATAGCCACGACCATGATGTATTTTGTTATTTAGGAAATTTAGAAGGCAACGGACAAATATTACCCCGTAACCATCATTTAGCTGTTAGCCAAAATGATATTACTCGCGTGACTGTGGTGTGTCCTGAAATGGATGCCCTTGACCGTAAAAATATGAACAGCTATGCCCAAGAAATGCACAATAAAATCGAACAGTTAGCAGGTAAACCCATTCAAACCTTGTATATCGGAGAAGACCATGACTATCCTCTTCCCCGTTATGCCGTACCAACGCAATCTGAATTTTACATGTTGCGTTGGGGCTGGAGTTCGCCTTTACTAGATGGAGTAACCTTACAAGGCATTCCTCTATATAAAATCCCATATACCCAACCTGATCACCCTTGTTATGATAATGTGTGGTCATGGTATCGTCAGGCTGAAGCGTTATATCGTTTGTGGCTTGGTTCTCAACCAGTAAGTGAAGCCTTTGCCTTAGAGCAAATGCAAAATCCCAATTCTGAGCATAGCAAAATAGGTCGAGAATTGTGCCGTATCATTGAACAAAGCACAGGTGTACCCACCTATTATTTTCTAATGAATTACCGTGATTGGACACAGGCAGAAGATATGGAACAAAAATGTCCACTGACAGGGCAGGATTGGCTATTGCCTGCCAATACCTATCACTATATTGATTTTAAATGCGATGAGAGTCGTTTGGTGAGTGAGTTGAGTCAAAATTGGTCGGATGAAAGCGAGGACTGACCGAATGAAAAATTATTTGTGGTAAGCTCATAAAGCCTATCAAGCATAGAGATAAAAATAACACCCAAACTATCTGTAACCAACCGTGAATCGTCTCGATATTTTCGGAGAGTGTTTTACTGGAATCAGGTACAGGACAAGTTTATTTTCAGTATACCCTAGCGGAACCACCTAAAAAGGGCACTGTTGCAAATAACCACGAATGGTAAGCTGAAGACTGTTTTAGCTAAAGGTGCAGCATATGAATCCTTTCCATGGTCGGCATTTTCAGGGCGAAATCATTCTTTGGGCTGTGCGCTGGTA
>NZ_VPAK01000066.1:0-2730 GCF_013419295.1 Acinetobacter sp. YH12094 | reverse complement strand
TTCAGCACTGTATGTTCTTCGTTTTTTCGCAAGAGATGCGATGGATGTCTGATGATTTGTAGTCATAAATTTAAGTCCCCACTTGTTTCTAAGTGGGGACTAAATTAAGGCTTATAGGATGAATTCAGAAGGTGTGTTCAGCGGACGCTTACATATCATCGAGTTTTTGATTTGATAGGGGTTACCCCAGAATTTGGAGAAAATAGTACGACAATGAATTTTGTCGACTAATTAATTTATTAAAATCAAAGATTTATATTTTTATGCTTTGCCTGTCTGCTAGAGATTGGCAACATGCAATTTAATTGAAAGATTTTTAACGAAGTTCTTAAATAACAACTACATAGAAGTAAATAAATGTACTTACCGCCCTATAATTTCCGTTTTCTGTGCTGACCCCTAATATAGCAGTTTTTCACTGAATAGAACTCAGATAACTTATCATTTGGTGATAGTCAGAAGCCTTTATTCCCTTAAAATAATTTTTGTTTTTGATATCAAGGACTACTTCTACCACAACCTGTAAACAGCGAATAAAAATCTTAAAATTTAAACCCTAATTTCGATAAGAAGGGTAAATATACTTGGCACTGTTGCAAATAGAGATTTGAGTCGATGAAGTTCCCTTTAAAAAGTGCTTAGAGACCGAAAACCCTGTTGATTAGACACACTTCACCCTGAGGCTGACCATAATAAAATGACGATGCTTGTCCTTTACGTAGTGCACGCATGACTTCAATACCTTTAATTGTGGCATAAGCCGTCTTCATAGATTTGAATCCTAATGTGGCCCTGATGATCCGCTTTAACTTACCATGATCACATTCAATGACATTATTTTTATACTTAATCTGCCTGTGTTCAAGGTCTGGTGGACATTTTCCTTCTCGCTTTAATCGTGATAAAGCATGCCCATAGGTCGCTGCTTTATCTGTATTGATGACCCGTGGAATTTGCCATTTTTTCACCGTATTGAATATCTTTCCTAGAAAACTATAGGCTGATTTACTGTTCCGCCTAGCGGAAAGGTAAAAGTCAATCGTATGACCACGTTGATCAACTGCACGATACAGGTAAGTCCATCGCCCCTTCACTTTGATATAAGTCTCATCCATATGCCATGAATGTAAATCTGTAGGATTACGCCAATACCAGCGTAAGCGTTTTTCCATTTCTGGAGCATAACGCTGAACCCAACGATAAATTGTACTGTGATCCACATTTATGCCTCGTTCAGCGAGCATTTCTTGAAGTTCACGATAGCTGATGCCATATTTACAATACCAACGAACAGCCCAAAGAATGATTTCACCTTGAAAGTGCCGACCGTGGAAGGGATTCATCTGCTGTATCTCGAAATAAATAAGATATTTAGCTTATCACGTCAGCCTATTTGCAACAGTGCCATAAACCTTGGGGTAAGTTTTGAGCAATGTTGTAAGCCAAGGCTGACATGAATTAGGGATCATTGCGTCTATGTCATCTCTGCGAATTTTCATATGATGGGGACATAGAGAACAGGATGTTCCAACACATAAAACAATAATGATAAGTGCAACACCAGGACGTGAGGTACGACAGGAGTTATAGCTAAACACCTAATACGAAAAAGCCCGACATGATGTCGGGCTTTTTTATTAGCTTCAATATAATTAAATCACTTTAAATATGATTATTTATATCACTCATATGATAGCTATAAAATTTTGAATATTTTTCCACTTAGATTACTTTGAAAAAGCATGTCAAAATTAGGGCGTATATCTTCACCATCAACAGTGATATGTTTTATATTCGAAGGAGATTGCATGTTAGCAAATTGATGATCTACTGTGGCTTGAATAGAGTGTTTAACCCCAAATTGGTCTTTGACGCTGACAGTCTCTTTAAACATATATATCCCCTTAATAAAATTGAAGTGCAAAAATACACATAAAATATTGATATTTAATTGATTTTTTAAACAACTTTATAATTTAATTTAAATAGCTGATTTAGAGAAGTGTAAAAAGTACGGCCATCCAAATTTAAATCAACTTCGATTCCTGATTCCAACAGAACTCTTTTACCGACTTCAATTTGTTTAAAGCCTTCACGTGTATTCTGCATTTTATGACGGGGAATTAATGAAACAATAATTTCAGTACCATTTTTAGATTTTGCAATTAAATCATTCATTTTTAACATCTTATATCCTATTTTTATAAGTTTTTCATTTTTAAACAAATTTTAGAGTATAAAAAAGCACTCATGAGTGCTCTTTATCACTGCCTATTTTTACTTAAATAGCAACAATATTCACAGCATTTGGGCCTTTTTGACCTTGAGCGATACTAAACTCAACCTGCTGACCTTCATACAAAGTCTTAAAGCCTGAGCTAGCGATTTCACGGAAGTGAGCGAAAACGTCTGGACCTGATTCTTGTTGAATGAAACCAAAACCTTTAGCTTCGTTGAACCACTTAACAGTACCTTTAACAATATTTGAGTTTGACATAATAAATCCTACTGATTTTTAATAATTTTTAGTCATTTTATTGACTGGGTATAAACTTTGAAAATAATAAATAATGAGACTTAAAATCTGAAAAAACGAAGGATTAAGAGGTGGTTCCACTTGTTTGAACAACTAAAAGCGTATTTATAAGTGATATTCCGCTCTAGTTAAGCCACCTTGTTTTGTTGGGGTAGCTGATCATAGTAAAACTCATTTGGTGTCATTTTGTCTAG
>NZ_VPAK01000065.1:0-3025 GCF_013419295.1 Acinetobacter sp. YH12094 | reverse complement strand
ATTTTGCATGTGACTTGTTCCACTTTAGATATTTGTTTAAGATGAGATGTAACTCATTGAAATGTGTCATCATATTCGTCGTCAGAAAACAAGTATTATGCCATTATTTCAATGAGTTATCTTTTTTTGTCGTGTACAAAGAATCATTTTATAATTTACAATATTTTGAAACACCTAAACCATAATAGAAGCCAATATTCCACTGATTCTTTGTTCGCACAACTAAAGCACCACTACTTGAATCCTCCAGTTCTGTCAAAGGTTTTGCTATTACTATAGTCTTTTCACCATCTTTACTACAGTAAATATCCTTCCCATTAACTTCACGAGTAAATTTCCAATCATTTTTAATTAGTTTTGGTTTAATAAGAGAATAATCTTTTTCATTAAAATCTTGTTCAGCAATATAAAAAAATGAAGATGTAGAGTATGCTGCAACCACATCTCCATCATGAATTAAATAATAATCAGAAAAAATTCTATTTTTCATATCAAAGATATAACTTAATTTTATGCTTTTTTTTGCAGAAACATTTACATCTGTGTTTGAACAACCAATCATAAAAATAAAAAACAGAACGAATAATCTCATTAATTTTATCCTTAATTAATTCACCAAGATAGATTACCCATCTTACTTAATTCATGGTTTATATTATAATGAACTGGGCCATTATAACCTTCAGGTAACGCAACTTCGCGAGTAGGTACTTTAAATAGATAATCTTTAATATTCCCAGCAGGTTGTAGCCCACCTGCAGATATATCAAGGCCACCACCTATTGTTCCTCCAACTCCTACGGCTGTATACTGTTCTTTAGCTAACCGTGGGCCTTTTTCTGTCATATCTAACTGTATCGGTTTATCAACACCAAATGCTATTATTCCTAAATTTGCATTTACAGTAGCACTCATACCTTCCATTAAACTATCCGTAGCATCACCTCGATCTGCTGTTTTAGGTAATTTTTGTATTGTATAGAAGATACATGACACGCCACCCCCAAATTTCATTTTAGGATTTACACTTGTCATTTCTTTTGTGATATCCCTAATATATCCAAGACCAGCTCCACCACCTCGATACAGATTTCCATTGTGTAAGTTAACAGCCAATGTACCTGATGCACCTAAAGCTCCTCCTGAACAAACCAGGTAATCTGGATTTGGAAAGTTGCATTCAACGTATTTACACCTAGTTTTAGTTGGAGCTTTTGCAGCCCATGGTGCTAAACCTAATACATCAACCACTTGATTTGGATTATTTACATATTTATATTCATTAATATCTCCAATTAATCCAATTGGATCCTTACTTATATAACGTGCACTAAACGGCTCATAATATCTGTAACGGTTATAGTGTAATCCTGTTTCTTCATCATAATATTGTCCTTGGAAGCGGATATGACTATGCTCCAAAGGATTATCTGGATGTTGTACTTTAATTTCTTGCGTTTTGCCCCAAGTATTTAAAGCGATTTCCCAAACACATTCTCCATGCTCATTACTTAATGTCTGTGGAGTACCAACTTGGTCACAGTGGTAAAAAGTTATGCGTTCGAGTTCGGTTCTGTTTTTACGTGAATCTGTCCGCCAAACAGGGTCTTGTTGAATTGAATAGGGTTCGGTCCTAAACCGTTCATAATTTGGTGTATCGATCAGTTTGATAAATCCAGAATAGCCTGCTTGTAGCAAAGGTACAAAGCTATTCGGCTCATAAACGTAATGTTTAGTATAACTGTTTTGGGTATCTTGATCTTGTCGTGATTCCCAAACCATTAAGTCACCATCCCAACCAAACAAGGTGAAGCTATTGTTAGTTTTATTAGCCTTAAATAAACGTCGTCCAAATACATCATAGCCATACTCAGTAATGTGACCGTTGTAATTACTTTGAACCAGGCGATTAAGATTATCCCATTGAAGTTTCAGCTGTTCTCCCACCTGTTGAGTTTCAACTACATTTCCTTGAACATCATATTTGTATTGCTTACCTTGATAGCTTTTCACAAGATTATTTTTAACTTCCGCACTTTGCGTTGCAATCGGATCAATTAAATTTCCTGCAGGATCAAAACTAAAGTTTTCCGTATATTGTTGGCTTTGACTTCTGATTAAACGACCAATGGCATCGTATTGGTAATTCAATTGTCCTAGACGACTGTCTTGCACTTGGGTTAGTAGATAATTTTTGTCGTAGTAATAATGACGCTGTACTTGATGCATCAATCTATCTACTGTTTCTTGTTCGGGCTGAATGTTTTGTGCAATGAGTAAGTCCACTTCATTGTATTGATTTTTTTGAATCAAACCATTAGCAAAGTAACGTTCGATTTCACGGTGCAAGTCATCGCGTTTAAAGCCGACCATATCTTGCTTATTTAATGCGACACCGTAAACATGACCAGAGCCATAAGTTAAGTATGATACTTCTTGCCCATCTGGACGAATGGTTTTTATCAGATTTCCCAATTCGTCATACTCATAACGTAGTACTGCGGTCATTGGGGTGAGATTAGGTAATTTATAGTGTTGATGTTCTCTCTTAACTCTTCCTAAACGATCATAAACGTAATCAATTTTACTATGTTCATTTTCTACACTCAAATAATTGTAGAGTAAATTGTATTCAAAATGCTCATATGCTTTTTCATTTGTAACTTTATTTACAAAATCTTTAGAAGATATTTTACCTTCATTATTATAATTAATATTCACCAAAATATCTTTTAAATCCATAGAGGATATAAAACCTCTATCGTTATAAATATATTTTTTCTCAAAACCATCAAAACTTTTTTCTACTGATAATCTATTATATAGATCATATTCAAAATTATAACTCTCTCCTTTTTGATTAACTATTCTTTTTATATTACCAATCTTATCCCAATAAGGCTTTGTTGCACAAACCTATCTGTAAAGGCTTTTTCAGCGATATAATTTTCAAATGAAGAAGCCTACACACAAAATCTATCGCACAACCAATTGGCCCGCATATAACCGAGCACTCATGAGTCGC
>NZ_VPAK01000064.1:0-3038 GCF_013419295.1 Acinetobacter sp. YH12094 | reverse complement strand
GAAGACCCTATAGTGATCAAGCAGATCCTTGATCACCTGAAGCACAAAGCCGAAACCAGCGGGACCAGGGCGTTACCCGAAAGCCGGGCGCCACCGGCTGAGCTGCTCCTGGGTCTGTTTGACTGACCCGTCCCAAACGATTCCGATCACGATGCTGCGGTAATTCAGCCGCGGCAGGGATGCGTTATGCCGGCGGCTTGGGTTGGCCCCGGCTGTCGGGAAAAACGGGTAAATTTTCGGCGGGATCGATGGCTACACGGGCCGGATTCAGAATCACCCACTGGCAAAGCAGGCCGTCATTCGCGGTCTACAGTGGCTGGACTTGGAGAAAAACGGCGTTTATTCTTCCTATACTCACAATCACTAAAAAATCTTGCGCATTGATTTTCAGTTCTATGTCTTTTAGGGCTTGTACTTTTCCGTCGTAAACCTTGTTTATTTTCTTAAAGGTTACGCTTGCCATCGGCTAATACTTTTTGCTCCTGTCACGATGTAGTTTGTCGAGTTTTGCCTGCTCGGCAATCAATCGGCTATATGCGCCTATAACCAATTTCTTTTTTTCTGGCGAAACCATTTTAGAGTATACATCAAACATGGCAAGCCATTGTTTGTATGTCCATTCCGAAATAAACGCCTCCTCGTGAAGATCGATTTGCTTTCGTATCCGCTTTTGTTGTTCGTATGAAAAAACTTTTTTTGTTTTTTCCTTAAAAAATCTGCCTGGCGCGGAATATACAAAAGCCAAGAAATCCCAGTAGTCGATTAGCGGCAATTTTTTTATGTCGCAGTATTCTTTTTTGTGAAAGTTCACAAAAAATATTGATACATTCGGGCTTGGCGAAAAGTCCGCTTTATCAAAGTTGTGAATGACTTTGATTTCGTAAATCGGCTTAAAAAGTAGCGACTTAAATCCATCTTGGCACAAAGGCTCACCTGCGTACTTATATACCGCCTCTTGTTGCATGACGAGATATAAATCCTCGGGCGTCCTTCCCGTCGTCAAAAGTTTGCTCAAAATATCCGCAGTCATGTTGAATGGTATGTTAGAAAAAACTTTGTACGGCTCGCTCGGCAAATCTACTGTTAGAAAGTCCCTGTTCAGCAGAACTAAATCCTCGTGCCCCTTTAATTGCTCAAGCAATCGCCTGTACAATTCCGCGTCGTACTCTATCGCAACAACTTGTCTACAGCGTCCAAGTAAGGCTCGAGTGATAATTCCTTTGCCGGGTCCGATTTCATAAACCAAATCATCGCAAGTTATATTGCTAAGTCCGACTAGTTTATTTACTAGTTGGGCATTGTGTAAAAAATTTTGAGAGTCTTTTATGTTGCGTTCCAATAGCCTACTCCTTTACCCGTGTGGCTATTTGATTTTTTGTTGCCGTTGGGTGTATCGTTATTGGTAAACTCGTATTTTTCATAGAGTTGCGTACTCTAATTCTATACAAGGCAATACTTAATATATTTTAGCATATATTTTAGCAAATATATTAGGAAAACACAATACATTTTAGAGTGGTTTCGAAAATAGTTAAATAAAAATGACTTGTAAAGGATATTCCCCGCAAAGGTTCAGTTCTGCCGTGCTGAAAAATTGCTTATTCGTAAAAGAATAGGCAGCTTTCTTTTTTGTTCGCCCCTTTTATTTCATAGAGTACTCAACTCTATTTACAATAGAGTGGGAGTGACTGGCACTCACAGGCAATGTCTGGCACTGGCTGGCATCACAGCTGAGACTTCAATATCTCGCAGCTGAGCGATAAACTGTATAAAAACACAGTATCGCAAGGATGCGGATCATGCCCCAAGTGGCGGCCAGGATGGCCAGCCGGGACGAGAACACTGGTCGTTACCAGCGTCACCGGCCCGAGCAAACCCTGCTCTATCGGATCGTCGAAGAATACTACCCGACGTTCGCTGCCCATTTGGCGGCGCAGGGCAGGGAACTGCCCGGCTATGTGCAACGCGAGTTTGACGACTACCTCAAATGCGGCCGTCTCGAACACGGCTTTCTGCGGGTGCGTTGTGAGTCGTGTCACGCTGAGCACCTGGTTGCGTTCAGCTGCAAACGTCGGGGCTTCTGTCCTAGTTGTGGCGCACGGCGTATGGCCGAAAGCGCCGCGCTACTGGTCGATGAGGTTCTGCCCGTACAGCCCATGCGCCAATGGGTACTCAGCTTTCCCTTTCAATTGCGCTTTCTGTTCGCCAGCCGGCCGGAGGTCATGGGCCGGGTGTTGGGCATCGTTTACCGCGTCATCGCCACGCATCTGGTCAAGAAAGCGGGCTATACCCACCAAGCGGCCAAGACCGGTGCCGTCACCCTGATCCAGCGCTTCGGCAGTGCACTGAACCTCAACATTCACTTTCACATGCTGTTCCTCGATGGCGTGTACGTTGAGCGTCCCAATGGAACAGCCCGGTTCCTCTGGGTCAGGGCGCCGACCAGCGCCGAACTCACCCAACTGGCGCACACCATCGCCCATCGGGTCGGCCGCTATTTGGAGCGGCAAGGCCTGCTGGAACGGGATGTCGAAAACAGCTATCTGGCCTCGGATGCGGTGGATGACGACCCGATGACACCCCTGCTGGGGCACTCGATCACTTACCGTATCGCTGTCGGTTCACAGGCGGGGCGAAAGGTGTTCACTTTGCAAACTCTGCCGACCAGTGGTGATCCGTTCGGTGACGGGATTGGCAAGGTAGCCGGGTCCAGCCTGCACGCCGGCGTGGCGGCCAGGGCCGATGAACGCAAGAAGCTCGAACGGCTGTGCCGGTACATCAGCCGCCCGGCGGTATCCGAGAAGCGGCTGTCGTTAACACGAGGCGGCAACGTGCGCTACCAGCTCAAGACGCCGTACCGGGACGGCACCACGCACGTCATTTTCGAACCATTGGATTTCATTGCAAGGCTGGCCGCCCTGGTACCGAAGCCCAGAGTCAACCTAACCCGCTTCCACGGGGTGTTCGCACCCAACAGTCGGCACCGGGCGTTGGTCACGCCGGCAAAACGGGGCAGGGGCAACAAGGTCAGGGTGGCT
>NZ_VPAK01000063.1:0-3093 GCF_013419295.1 Acinetobacter sp. YH12094 | reverse complement strand
GCATGTTCCGCGTCCTTGCAATACTGTGTTTACATACAGTCTATCGCTTAGCGGAAAGTTCTTTTACCCTCAGCCGAAATGCCTGCCGTTGCTAGACATTGCCAGCCAGTGCCCGTCACTCCCACTCTATTGATGTGTGCTTAAAAAACAGGAGGGTTTAACTTGGTAAACTATACATACTCATTAGGAGTTTACCATGAGCAAGAAACAGAAGACTTACACCGCAGAATTTAAAGCTGAAGCCATAAAAGCCATTGAAGAGAACCAAGGTAATGTATCGGAATCCGCTAGACAACTTGGCATTTCAATGCAAACCCTTTCGAACTGGAATAACAAAGCAAAGGCTGGAACTTTAGCAGGCACAAAACAGTATTCGCCCGATCTAAACGCCTTACTCGAAGAAAATAAGAAGCTTAAACAACAGCTCAAAACAGCTGAAATGGAACGTGAATTTTTAAAAAAGGCAGCAGCGTACTTTGCCAAAGAAAGTCAGTGAGGTACGCCTATATGAAATCGCAAAGCCACTTATTTCCGATTATTTTAATGGCTCGATTACTTCGTGTATCCGTTTCTCGCTTTTATGATTGGCTAAAGCGAGGCATGAGTAAAAGATCAATTCAGCGAAATCAGCAGACAATTTTGGTCAAAATAGCCCATGAAGAAACCAAACAAAGCTATGGCTATGTTCGATTAACCAAGCATTTACAAGCGCAAGGTATCAAAATAAGTACGTATGCTGTGCGCCAAATAAAAAAATCAAATCAGTTGTATTGTAAGCGCCATAAGCGTTTCAAAAGAACCACGAACAGTGATCACAACCGTTCTATTTATGACAATTTACTCAAGCAACAGTTTTCAATGACGAAGCCTAATCTTGCGTGGTCGAGTGACATTACCTACATTTGGACGGCTGAGGGCTGGTTGTACTTGGCAGCTGTCAAAGATCTTTACACGAAACAGGTTGTTGGCTATAGCTTAAATGAGCGCATGACAGCCAAGCTTGTTTGTGATGCATTGAATATGGCTATTCGCAATCAGAAACCTGCTAAAGATCTCATTGTACATTCAGATAGAGGCAGCCAATATTGCAGTAATGAATATCGAAACTTACTTGAGAAATTTGATTTTCAGGGTTCAATGAGCAAAAAAGGCGACTGCTTTGATAATGCACCGATAGAGAGTTTCTGGGGCATACTCAAAAATGAACTAGTCCATCATCGCAACTACAAAACAAGGGAAGAAGCCAAAGCGGATATTACAAAATATATAGAGTTATTTTATAATCAGCGAAGAATTCAAAAAGGCTTGGATTTTAAGACACCAAATCAAATGGCAGAAGACTTTTATCGGTTAGCTGCCTAGAATCTCCCAAGTGAAAGTCTCCTGCTAATTCAGCACACATCAGTTCTTGTCTGGCTGGCTTAAAGGTACGTTATAACGGGACGCATAGCTTAAACGAAAAAATCGAAAAATTAGTCAAAGATGGAAAAGCTACTATGGTATGTCCAGAGATTCTTGGCGGTTTATCAACACCACGCGAACCTGCCGAGATTTCGGGAGGTAATGGCGATGATGTCTTAGATGGAAAAGCCTGTGTAATTGAAAAATCAGGAAAGGATGTGACTTCAATCTATATTGAAGGGGCATATAGAACTTTAAAAAAAGTTCAATTATTAAAAGCTACTCTGGTAGTGCTTAAAGAAAATAGCCCTTCATGTGGTAGTTCAATGATTTACGATGGTCAATTTAATGGGAATAAGATCTATGGCAATGGAGTTACCTCCGCTTTGCTTAAACGTCATAATATAAAAGTCATTTCAGAAGAAACTTTTTGGCAACTTTTACCCTAGTTCCTCCGCTTTTATTTAAAATCTTCATGCAACTCCAACCACGCCCCCCTTTGCAATATCAAGTCTCTTCGGTATTTAGAGATATAGTGAGGTAATAATCTAAGAAGCATATCCATTACTTCCACATCAGTTAAAAAGTAGTGGTTCAATTTTATGCTGTAATTCTTTAACAATTTTAGCAAGCTGATCATGTAAAACTAACCAACATTGCTCATGACCTTGCCCAATATATTCATCTATTATGAGTTGCAAAATGTCTTGATCTATCTGACTTAAGAATTCTAAAAACCATGTCGCAGCAACATCCTTGGCAACTATTGTTTTATGATCTAATGTATAAGCTATACGGCATAGCGCTAAAATTTGATTACATTCATCCTGATCGTCTTTCCAATGAGCAATTATTTGTGGATAAGTTTTTTGCATGGCAAATATTAATTGTTCATAGCTAATTGGATTTAACCAATCGCAAATATCAGGTCCAAAGATAGTAATGTTATGTAATTGGGCAGTTTTAAGTAAAATACTAATATCTGGATCAGATTGACTATAAAGTAATTCACCTTTGAGTAATTCTTCTCTCAACCACTCGCCATATTGTAGCTGATATGTATATGGATGATTTTTATTGGTAATACTCCCTTTTTCTAATATCGTAATTTCTAAGGCACGCGCTGTAGCATGACCAATCGGAACAGATATATTTAGAAAATTCTGCGCTAATTGTTTTCTTTCCTGATCGGTAATTTCACGTTCAATAATAACTAAAATATCAAGATCACTTTTATGTTTTAAACCACCATCAACATACGAACCATATAAATAAATAGCATAAAGCTTATCTTTAAAATTTTTTTGTAAAAGCTGTTTTACACTTTCAACTTGGCGACACTCTTCATCATTTAAGCTTTGCATATGATTTTTAATTTAAAAAAATAAGTAATGAATTCATAGAGCATTATACAGAATAAGTGTAAATAATTTAATCAATTAGTAAATAACATACTATTTTTACAATATATTTACTTTCAATATAGAGTTTAATACATAAAACTCTATCAATCAAAAAAAGCTTGAAACAACATCTGAATAGTAAGAGTCATTTCCTCCTCACTTAGAGATGGATCCGGAAATTTGAACAACTCCTATAAGTGATACTCTGCTCCTCAAATGATGTTATAAACATCAATATATGGAGTATTTTATGGCACGTAGACCAAGAAGAAATCATTCAAACGACTTT
>NZ_VPAK01000007.1:0-179339 GCF_013419295.1 Acinetobacter sp. YH12094 | reverse complement strand
TTGTTCCATTTTAGAGATTTGTTTAAGATAAGATATAACTCATTGAGATGTGTCATAGTATTCGTCGTTAGAAAACAATTATTGTGACATTATTTCAATGAGTTATCTATTTTTGTCGTGTACAGAGAAAAAAGCCAATTGAGCGAAATAGTTGACCTGCTTTAAATAGTCTTTCTGGTTATAGTACAAAAATTTGTAATAAGCATTTTTAAACTGTGCCGGAATACGTGCAATCGGGTCGGATAAAGCACGCTCAATACGGACACGATTCTCTAGGTCACATGCTTCTGCCTGTATGAGCGTATGTTTGGCAGAAGTGCGATTCATCGATTCTATGAGTAATTGTGATTCGTTTTTAACTGATTTCCGAGAAGGTTGATTGGGGCCTTCCATGATCAAGTTCCTATTTTAGAAACGTTTTTATGCAACTGTTAACAAATAGTATCTAAAAATGTCTACATTTGTATAGTATTTGTTCTGATTTTTTAATTATATTTAGTTGTTTCGGATGAATTATATTTTTAAGGAAATGAGCGATTAGCGCATTTATCTGATTCGCTTTTATTCCTTGTATCGCATGATCTAAAGTAATAGCGGAAGTAGAGGGGAGTAACCGATAACCCCATGTATTCAAAAGCCATTGTGACTTTTTAAATTTGCAGAATTTCTTCTTTGAATATACATGGGGAGAGGAAAGTTTAGCTCTTAACTTATATCGGCATTTGGTTGAACGAGGTCTTTAAAATCGGCACTAGAAGGAGCTTGATAGATTTTAAGTCCAAACTCAGGTGTGATTGCAATCAGATGGTCAAAGATATCAGATTGAATCGCTTCATAATCTTTCCATGCAATTGTTTTACTAAAAGCATAAATCTCTAAAGGTATGCCTTCACTCGTGGGTTGTAACTGACGCACCAAAATCGTTTGGTGTTGGGCAATGCCTGAATGCTGTTGTAAGTAGAATTCTACATAGGCACGAAAGGTCCCAAGATTGGTTAAACGGCGCTGATTATATTTCGATTGATTTGAAAGTTGCTGATTAAACTGAGCAAGCTCTTCATGCTTATGATCAAGATATTGATCTAGCAATAAAAATTCTTTGAGTTTGTTTTGCTCATCCTGTGTCATGAAATGAATAGAGCTTTGATCAATATAAAGCGAGCGTTTGATACGACGAACACCTGACTGAGCCATACCACGCCAGTTTTTAAAGGTATCAGTCACCAATTTATTGGTTGGAATCGTGGTAAAAGTCTTATCAAAGTTCTGCACGGTTATGGTATGTAATGACATATCAATGACATCGCCATCTGCATTAAGCGACGGCATCTCAATCCAGTCACCAATTCGCACCATATCATAAGAAGAAATTTGTACCGAAGCCACCAGTGACAAAATGGTGTTCTGAAAAACCAACATGAGCACGGCCGCCATAGCACCAAAGCCTGCGAGTAATGTAAATACATCTTTTTTCAGGAAGGTACCTAAAATCATCAGGCCACACACCAAAAAAATGATCAATTTGACCAGTTGCAAATAACCTTTAATTGGTTTGTTTCTAGATTTAGGATTACGTTGATAAATCAGATTAAAAATATTCAGTAATTCAGAAATTGCCAAAGCAATGGTCAAGAAGATAAAAGCCTGACAAGCCATCTGCACGATTGAAGTAAATTTCACAGATAAATGTGGGACTGTGGTTATGCCATTTAAGATCACAATTGCTGGAACAATGTTAGCAAAGCGTTTAATCACACTATGTTCTGACAAAATTTGACTATGGCTAAAGGCCATTTTAGAAACGAGCTTACGAATTCCACGCACCACGATTTGCTTGGCGATAAAATTTGCAATAATGGCAAAAACAATAATGAGACTGAGCGACGTCAGCATTTCTAGCCAAGGGTATTGATCTGACCAATCTTGAATATTTTTTATGAACTGAAATTTTTCCAAAATTATCCTACTCTTATTGAAGTAAATGAAAGGCTTAATGATCAAACTATTGTAATTATGATGATTATATAAGCAATTTTATACTCGTAAACTTTACGGAGTTACGACATGTATAGTCCATAATGTTACTTATTTTGTGCTAAAAATGATTTTTTGAAGGTATAACCTAATTGATGAACTAAAATAGATAAATGTTGAGCTAAAAAAGCTCCCTAATTGGGAGCTTCATTAGTGATATGAAATGCTTACCACATTAAATCATCAGGAATTACATAAGCTGCATATGGATCTTCTTCATCCGTGGTTTGCTCATTCACTTCAGAGTTATTCACAATAATAAAGCCTTCCATTTTCGCATTAATACGGTCGGCTAATTCTTTTGGTAAAAAAGCATAGTTGCTATTTTCACGTGCAATAACAAGACTGCCAGCAACCAGGGCATTATAAATTTGCTGATTGATATAAAGCTTTTTAATCTTGGCATCATCGATAAATTGATAGGTCGATTCGCCATCGGTATCACGAATTTTATGCTGATTAATCATTTGCATGATGGCAGCTTTTAATTCTTTTTCTTGCAAAACTGCTTTACGATCTTGCTCTAAAGCATGATCTTTGGCCATTTTCTGCTGCTGATCTTGCTCAATTTTCGCCTTGATTTCAGCATCTTTACTTTCACCGGTACGTTTTTCATGTACGGCTTGTTTAGACAATTTTTTTGCCTTTTTATTATCGACCAGACCTGCTTTAAGCAGTTGCGCCTGTAATGCATTTTTAACCATAGTACGTTCCAACTAATCGTGTATATGTCGATAATGAAAATAGATGATCCAATATACCGCGCTCATGACTAAACTGAGTGCGGCAGGAATCAAGAATGCGTTTAATTTTAAATAAGGATAAAGCCAACTGGCAAGTATGCCACCAACGATAAATCCAGCCAAAATTAATAAATGTAAGACCACACGTTTCGACTCAATCGGAAGTCCACGAGCTTTATAACCCAAAGCCAAACCTAAGTCGGTCAAAACACCAGAGAGGTGTGTGGTACGAATAATGGTGCCTTTATAGTGGCTGACCATTGCATTTTGTACTCCCATCGCCACACATGCCCAAAGCAAAGCGTAACGTGGAAAATAGGGCAATAGCAGCCAACACAGGACAATAAAAAAAGCCACCAAGCTTAATGGGACGCCATAACGTCGCGTTAAGCTAAAGTGACTATTTCCAAGAATAAGCCCACTATAAAATGAGCCAATCACATAACAGAGCAAGACTAAAATCAAATAAATAATCGTAGCTGGCTGCCATGCAATGAAGGCCATGGCTAACATACTGACATTACCCGTCATGTGAGATACCGACTGGTGCAAGATGGTCACCAGTCCAAGTACATTAATCATTCCTGCATTCACTGCGAGGAAAAAAGCACCCAGTTGTATCCAAAGCGGTAAAGTCTGTAAAGGCATGGCCTCGCCTTAAAAAGTATCCAATATCAGGATATTATCTTAAACCACGGTCTACTGCAGCTGTAAATAATACGTCAGTCGAAGAGTTTAAAGCGGTTTCAGTTGAATCTTGAAGTACGCTAATAACCATACCAATGGCTACAACTTGCATCGCGATATCGCTTGAAATACCAAACAGGCCACAAGCCACTGGAATAAGTAATAATGAACCACCAGCAACACCTGAAGCACCACATGCAGAAACGGTAGCAACGACTGATAAAATCAACATTGTGCTGAAATCAACAGAAATGCCCAAAGTATGAACTGCTGCTAGTGTGAGGACTGTAATTGTGACCGATGCACCTGCCATATTGACAGTTGCACCTAAAGGAATCGCTACGCTTGCAGTTGACTCTGGTACACCAAGACGCTTTGCAAGGTCTAAGTTAACTGGAATGTTTGCAGCGGAACTACGTGTAAAGAATGCAGTGATACCACTTTCACGTAGACATTGGAAAACCAATGGGAACGGGTTTGAGCGAGTCATAAATGCCACCATTAGTGGGTTAATGACCAAAGCTACAAAGAACATGGTACCGAGTAATACCGCAAGTAAGTGCGCATAACTAACAAGCGTTTTTAGACCTGAGTCGGCAAATGTAACAGCAACCAAACCGAAGATACCAATAGGTGCAAAGTTAATCACTAAACGGATCACTTTATTCACTGCATCAGCAGCGTCAGATAAAAAGACTTTGGTGTTCTCTGATGCATGACGAAATGCAATACCTAAGGCAACAGCCCAAGCCAAAATACCAATGAAATTTGCTTCAGAAATTGCTGTAACAGGGTTTGCGACAAAACTTAATAATAAGTTTTTCAATATTTCAGCAAGACTGCCTGGCGGCACAAGGTTTTCTGCAGCAACATCAAGAATTAATGTACTAGGGAATAAAAGGCTTGCTACTACTGAACTTAAAGCAGCAAGGAACATACCAATAGCGTACATCAATATAATTGGTTTAATATATGCATTACTGCTACCCACTTTGAAATTTGCAATGGATGACAGCACAAGTACAAAGACCAGTATCGGTGCTACGGATTTCAATGCCTTAATGAATAAATCACCAAGCAAACTTAAATAGGGTGCAACGCCTGGAGCAACAACAGCAACCAATACACCTAAAATAATGGCGATAATAATTCGGGTTACTAAACTCAAGCGTGTAAATGCTGAAAACATAGGAGAGCCTTGTCAGAATTACAATGACAAAATGATGAAAATTAGCCCTGTATTTTATACGAAAATGTGGAATGCTTAAAAAATAATTTAATTTAAAAATAAACCTTTGTTTTTTATAATCTATTTTTGTGTATTAAAATGTAAACCCTTCAAAACTCACTGTTTATCAAATTCGCATTGATTAAACAGTGAGCTAATAGGCCTTTAAATTTGGTACTCAGAACTGGCTGTCGCAAGCTCTGTAACGGCTTGATAGTGGGTGAGAAAAATTTGACCACTCAAATGCGTGAGTAATTTTGAGTGCTGCAATTTGTCCATGACAGGGCCTTTGACCTCGGAAAAATGTAGTCGAATATCTAATTTTGATAATTCAGCATTTAAATCTTCCAACATTTCTAAGGCACTGAGGTCAATTGAGCTGACGCTTGAGCAATTGATAACAACATGCTCTAGGTCAATATTTTCACTGACTTCATTAATCAGGAAACCTTTAAGCGTATTGGCATTTAAAAACGAGATATTTTCATCTATACGGAGCGACAGAATATGTGGTGCGGTATAGACATGATGGCGCTGTACATTGCGGAAGTGCTGTGTGCCCTCGACTAAACCGATCACCGCAATGTGTGGACGACTGATGCGCCATAACAACAGAATAAAAGTAGAAATGATGCCAATAATGAGACCTGTAGAAATATCGATACACACCACACCGAAAAAGGTCACCCACATCGCTATACCATCAGCTTTTGAATAACGCCATGTATCCACAAAAGGTTTAAAGTCGACTAATTTCCAAATAGAAACAATAATTGTGGCTGCCAAGATCACTAAAGGTAAGTCTTGGAAAAAACCAGTGAAGTAGAGACTGACAACGATAATCAGTAATGACGACAACACGCCAGCCATCGGGGTTTTTGCACCTGCATCTGCATTAACCACTGTACGAGATAAGCTACCCGTCACTGGAAAGGCAGAGCTAACCCCAGCGCTTAGATTGGCTAAACCTAGAGCGACCAACTCTTGGTTACTGTTGAGTTGGCTTCGTTGTTGTAAGGCAGTGGCTTGGGCAATAGACAGTGACTCAACAAAACTGATCATGGCAATCATTGTTGCACCGGGCAGTAAGGTTTGTACCAGTTCCCAGTTCCAATGTGGAAAGCTTAAGGGTGGAAATCCTGAAGGAATTTCACCGACGGTTTTAATGCCGACATTTTGCAGGTCAAATAACATCACCGATGCAATTGAGATCACCACTAGTATCAATGGAAGTGCTTTACTTAGAAAGGCAGTAGAGCCGAATCGAGATTGAATTGATTGAGTGGCCAACATTTTTGGTACATAGATTAAAAACAGTATGGCCAGCACACCAAAGATGAGTGAAGCAAAGTGAGTCAAACTCAGGTATTCCCACAGACTTAAAACAAACTCAGGGATGTTGTTGGCTTTTAGCGGGACATCGACAAGAAACTTAAACTGACCAAGTGCAATGAGCAGTGCCGAAGCAATAATGAAGCTTTTAATGACAGGATGACTGATCAACTGAATTAAAAAACCAAAACGTAGTACACCTAGCATCAGAGAAATCAGGCCGACCATTAAGGCCAAAAGTGTAGCGGCTTCAATATAAACAGGCGAACCAACTTCAAATAGCGGATTGAGCGTGGCGAAAGTCATCATCGAAATGATTGCCACAGGGCCAATCGATAAGGTTGAGCTTCCACCAATGAGGGCGTAGACAATCATCGGTAAAATACTGGCATATAAACCCATGATTGGAGGTAAACCTGCAAGCATGGAATAAGCCATACCTTGAGGAACCAACATGGCAATCACGATCAGCGAAGCAAGTACATCAGATTTAAATTTCACAGTGCTGTAGTGCTGTAACCACTGCCAAGCTGGAAATTTCTGTAAGAAATGAGGTTTTAAATCTGACATAAACTTATCTAAATCACAATTTCATATATATTATGCATAAAAAATGCTAAGAAGTCTTGTGCAATAAATTTGACCGTACAATATTGCAGTACATTTGTGGGATATATAAGAAACCATCATTTTAAATGAATTAATGAAAAGTATGAGCTGATTTAAAGCTTTGGATATTCGAAATAGATATAGATATTTTGAAGAAGTATTGCGGTAAATTAAGGTATTGAATTGCTGTCCATTGCGATAATTCATCTGTAGTAGTGCAAGAACAGCATGTCTGGCTTGAAATTTTAAAATAACTGAATGTTATTTATAAGATTGGTTGCAATACAATTGGTAAAGAGTATTGAGAACTTGAACTAAATTTGCATCTTTAATTGAATAATAAATTTGCTTACCATCACGACGCGTAGTCACAACATCACTTTTGCGTAACATCATCAGTTGTTGTGAGAGGGTTGGCTGTTTAATATCAGTGATTTCTTCAATCTGAGACACATTCAATTCTTGCTGTGCTAGATGACATAAAATTAGTAGACGATCCGTATTTGCCAGCGACTTTAAAACGCCCACGACTAATTCGGCAGAATCACGCATAGTAGTGATTTCCAGATCGGTATTCATTGGATATGTCCATACGATTAACAACAGCTCAAGTATACGGATATCACGGCTTAATACATTGAATAAATAAGACAATTTCTATGGTTTTTTATGAAATCAAATATCATTAATTTTTATAAGTTTAAATTTAGTTAATCAGTTAAATTTATTGCTTGATTTTAGTGCAAGCTTTCACAAAATGCACATAAATATAAGACATTAGCTTAAAAAATCATGCACACTTTGAAAATAATTGTATCATCTAAAGATCGTATTCAATAAATACACAAGGGATAAATAGTCATGACAACAGATTCAGCTTTTCCAGCAACGAGTAATTTAGGTATCGCAGTATATGGTAATAACGCTGAAGCGATTGGTAATACACCTTTAGTTCGTATTAATCGTGCGATTCAGTCAGAAGCAACGGTCTTGGCTAAAGTTGAAAGCCGTAACCCAGCATTTTCTGTGAAATGTCGTGTGGGTGAAGCTCTCATTGCAGATGCAGAAGAAAAAGGTTTATTAAAACCGGGTATGCATATTGTAGAACCTACAAGTGGTAATACAGGGATTGCTTTGGCATTTGTTGCAGCTGCGAAAGGTTATGCAATTACATTAACCATGCCAGCAAGTATGAGTATTGAACGCCGTAAGGTGTTGAAGTCTTTTGGTGCAAATCTCGTATTGACTGAACCTGCTAAAGGCATGAAAGGTGCAGTCGAAGAAGCACAGCGCCTCGTTGCCGAACATCCTGAAACGTATTATTTACCACAACAGTTTGAAAACCCTGCAAACCCTAAAATTCATGAATTGACCACTGGCCCAGAAATTTGGGAAGCAACTGGTGGTAAAGTGGATATTTTAGTATCGGGTGTAGGTACAGGTGGTACGATTTCTGGCATTTCAAGTTATTTTGAAAAAGTGAAAAATCAGCCGCTTTATTCTGTTGCGGTAGAACCGGCTGAATCTCCGATTATCGCCCAAGCGAAAAAAGGCGAAACACTGACTCCTGGGCCGCATAAAATTCAGGGGATTGGCGCTAACTTTATTCCGGGTAACTTAGATCTAGACCTTGTTGATGAAGTGATCGGTATTGAAAGTGCTGAAGCAATTGAGTGGGCGCGTAAAACGGCTACTCATGACGGTATTTTAGTGGGTATCTCTAGTGGCGCGGCAATGGCAGCTGCGGCAAAACTTGCTGCACGTCCTGAGAATGCAGGCAAAACCATTGTGGTCATTTTACCGGATGGTGGTGAACGTTACCTTTCTTCAGTTTTATTTGAAGATATTAGTGCTGACTAATAATTCTGACATGAAAAAAAGCCCGTTCAATTGAATGGGCTTTTTTATTGATGATTTTGTTATTTATAAGTGTCTTAAGCCGCGTCTTGATCATCGTTTTTGGCGCTTTGTTGTTTTATTTTTCGTTTAGGCGGTTCATGTCCTAACTTTCGAGCGATGTATTTAAACAGGAAGCCTAAGAGTATGCATATCGTGACAGCAGGGATAACCACTTGAGTGAGCCAAACATCAATATGATCTAGACTCCAACTTAAAATTAAAAATAAAAAAGCACACAAATATGCGCAGTTAAAGCAAATGTTCGACAGTTTGTACATGCGAAAGAGAGTAATTCGTTTGGTGGTCACGAATCTCTATCTTACTGAATAATGAGGAAAGGTGTAGTTTTAATATCAGAAAAATAAACTAATTGAATAATCATTATTCAATATTATTGATTATGTTTTTAAATCTTCGCAATTCTTTATACCTTAAAGAAAAGCCTTGCTGTGAGTCAGAAAAACTTGACCTTCCCATTGTGGTAAAGTTTAAGCTATAGCCTAAAACAAGCACATATGATTGGGATGTTGCCATGACAGATTCGACAGAACACAAACTTTTTGATGGCACACTTGCTATTGAAGGGATGACCTGTGCTTCTTGTGTGGCACGGGTGGAAAAAGCCTTAAAAAAAGTCGATGGCATCACTGATGCTCAAGTGAATTTAGCCACTGAAACAGCACATGTTCAGAGTGATAAAAATGTGGATTATTCTGCTGTAATTCAGGCCGTTGAAAAGGCAGGTTTTGGTGTTGCACAGAAGCAGATTGAGCTTGAAATTGAAGGGATGACTTGCGCATCGTGTGTTGCACGTGTTGAAAAAGCATTAAAGACAGTTCCAGAAGTCATCGATGCAAAAGTGAATTTGGCAACTGAAAAAGCCACGATTACGGCATTGGCAACTGTTGAAAATTCTGCATTGGCGAAGTCTGTAGAAAAAGCAGGTTTTCATATTGCACAGCCCAATATTGAATTAAATATTGATGGAATGACCTGTGCTTCATGTGTGGCACGGGTTGAAAAAGCCTTAAATGCTGTTGATGGTGTCAATAAAGCAACGGTAAATTTAGCCAGTGAAAAAGCTTTTGTTCAGGCGCCAGTTTCAAAAACACAGGAATTGATCGCGGCAGTTAAAAAAGCGGGATACAGTGCGACCGTTGCTACACAACTACAACCGACAATGGCAGAAAAAAAAGCCGATGAAGCTCGGTTACTCAAACGTGATTTAATCATCGCATTGGTACTCGCTGTTCCTGTTTTTATCTTGGAGATGGGATCACATATGATTCCAGCTTTTCATCATTTTATTGCGCATAATTTAGGGACACAAAATAGTTGGTATATTCAGTTTATATTAACCACTTTGGTCTTAATCCTACCCGGAAGACGCTTTTATCAGCATGGCATACCAGCACTTGCGCGACTTGCCCCGGATATGAATTCCTTGGTCGCAGTCGGGACTTTATCTGCTTATAGTTTTTCTTGTGTTGCAACATTTGCTCCGCAATTATTACCGCAAGGTACCGTTCATGTGTACTTTGAAGCAGCTGCAGTAATTGTGGCGTTGATTCTTTTGGGGCGTTTTATGGAGGCGAAAGCCAAAGGTAAAACATCGCAAGCTATTCAATACTTAGTCGGCATGCAACCCAAAACAGCACGTGTTGAGCAATCTGGTAGCTATATAGATTTGCCGATTAGTGATGTTAAAACAGGTATGTTGATTGAAATTCGGCCTGGTGAACGTTGTCCGGTCGATGGTACTGTGGTGTCTGGGAATAGTTATATTGATGAATCCATGATCAGTGGCGAGCCGATTCCGGTCGAGAAAAAAGCCGGTGATGAAGTTGTCGGTGGTACGATTAACCAAAATGGGGCATTGAAAATACAAGCCACTGCGGTAGGTCAAGATTCTGTTTTGGCACAAATTATCCATATGGTTGAACAGGCTCAGGGTTCAAAATTACCGATTCAAGCTTTGGTGGATAAAGTCACGTTATGGTTTGTACCGGTGGTAATGGCGTTGGCCTTGATCACCTTTTTAGTTTGGTATGTAGTTGGATCTGAACCGAGTTTAACCTATGCCTTAGTCAATGCTGTAGCAGTACTGATCATCGCATGTCCATGTGCAATGGGTTTGGCAACACCAACGTCTATTATGGTCGGTACAGGGCGAGGTGCAGAGCTTGGAGTATTGTTCCGTAAAGGTGAAGCCTTACAACAACTCAAAAATACTCAAGTGGTTGCAGTCGATAAAACAGGGACATTGACGGAAGGTAAACCGAAACTGACAGATTTTGAAGTCACTGAAGCTTTTGATAAAGATCGCGTATTTCAGTTATTGGTCTCTGTAGAGCAGAAATCTGAGCATCCGATTGCATATGCCATTGTTCAAGCTGCAAAAGAGATGCAAGTGCAACTTTTAGAGGTTGAGCATTTTGATTCTGTGACTGGTGCTGGGATTCAGGCCGTTGTTGAAGGACAAAGCATTTTTATCGGTGCAGATCATTTGATGCATAAACTTGGTTTAGATACACAAATCTTTTCATCACTGGCGGAACGCATGGGCAATGAAGGGAAAACCCCGCTCTATGTATCGATCGATCAACAGCTTGCTGCCATTGTTGCTGTTGCCGACCCGATCAAAGCCACAACCTATACAGCCATTCAAGCTTTGCATGATTTAGGGCTGAAAGTGGCGATGATTACAGGCGATAACCGACATACTGCCACTGCCATAGCACGACAGTTGAAGATTGATCATGTGATCGCTGAAGTAATGCCAGACCAAAAAGTGCAATCTGTACAACAATTGCAAAAAGAACATGGTGTTGTTTGTTTTGTCGGCGATGGCATTAATGATGCGCCTGCACTTGCGCAAGCAGATGTGGGCATGGCGATTGGTACAGGGACAGATGTGGCGATAGAGGCTGCGGACGTTGTGCTTATGTCGGGTAATTTACAAATGGTACCGACAGCAATCGCACTGAGTACTGCGACGATGAATAATATTCGCCAAAACCTATTTTGGGCATTTATTTACAATGCAGCATTGATTCCTGTCGCTGCAGGTGTGTTATATCCATTCTTTGGCATATTGCTTTCACCGATGTTCGCAGCAGGTGCAATGGCACTTTCATCGGTGTTTGTTGTGTCAAATGCCTTACGTTTAAAAGCATTTAAAGGGCCAGTTTTTCAGGAGTCTTGAGATGAATATTGGACAAGCAGCGAAAGCATCGGGCATTTCTGCAAAAATGATCCGCTATTATGAATCGATTGGGCTGTTAAATAATACGCAGCGCACCGATGCCGGCTATCGAGTTTACTCGGAAGCCGATATTAAAACCTTGAGTTTCTTAAGACATGCGCGTGATTTAGGTTTTTCTTCTGAACAAATGAAAGATTTACTTGGGCTTTGGAAAAATCAAAGTCGGCAAAGTGTAGAAGTTAAAGCATTGGCGTTAAAACATATCCAGACCTTAAATCAAAAAATCGCAGACTTACAGGCCATGGTTGAGATCTTGCAACAGTCCGTCGATGGCTGTGCCGGTAATGATCAAGCCGATTGTACGATTTTAAATCAAATCGAAACGGGCATGGCTGAGTGCTGCCATACAGCAAAGGTTTAAATCCGCTTGACCTTACAATCGTGGCAAGGTTTATAGTGTTGTTATTAGAAAAGAAGGATGAATATCATGAAATTTCGTATTGATAATATGACATGCGGTGGTTGTGCCCGTAGCGTAACAGCAACGATTAAAGACTTAGACGAAAATGCAACGGTCACTATTGATGTAGCTACAAAATTAGTTGACGTTGAATCTAGTGCCAGTGCAGAGCAATTGATTAGCGCTTTAACCGAAGATGGCTTCCCACCTGTGATTGCATAACCTAGATATTGTTTAATGAAAAAAAAGCCGAACAATTGTTCGGCTTTTTTTTATTTATAAATCAATTCTATACGGCTGAAATTTTATCTGGCGTCATCAGCGCCTGATTAATATATAGCTTGATTAAGCGTTCACGTGAACCGATTGATTTTTGATAATGCGTTGAATTGAGGAGTAGGGATGCACCATAAGTGACCGTCCAAATATAAGATAAATAATCACGTATCGACATTGCGCTTTCAAGTGATTTTAGGTAATCACTGGTCATATCCTTAATTTCAATAATACGTTCTTCACGAACACGATAGAGCTCTTCAAATAACTCTTTTAATTTACGTTCATTATTGGTTAAGCGTTCTTCAATGACATGTAATAATATAGTTCTATTAGAATTCAACATATTATAAAGCATATATTGTGAAACATAAGTTTTAATATCATGATTATATTTTTTTGAAATTTCTAATAATCGTTTTTCATTTAAGATAATCAGTTCTAAATATAATTGGTTTTTACTTTTAAAATGTTTATAAATCGTGCCTTTGGCAATATCTAGTTCACAAGCTAACTCACTTAAGGTGATGTCTTGATTATTATCTAATAGCAGGGTTTCTGCCATGGCTAAAATTTTTTCCTTGCGAAGGATAAAATTTTGTTGGCGTACTGAACTCATGATAACTGTTCCATAAACATCTTGAGGGTGAACAAGCCTAGCTTAAGCTAAATCTTGTGAATCTTACATTCCACTATGGTCTCAAATATTACATAAATTGGTTTAAAAATAAACACATTAGTAGAGTGCGTAAAACATATAGAATTCATAGCATAAAATTAATGTCAATAAAACTGAACCCTTGAGGTCATTTTTTTGAAATAAAATTCCATTTTTATTTTTTTTAATTTATTGTCTTTTCGCTTTTACAACAAAAGCAGCATTTAACAAAACGGTCTTGGTTGTTATGTTATTAATACAACCTAAATTAAACATGATTATGGGTATTATTATGTTTGGTTTTAATCAATTACCAATTGTAAATTTAGTTAACTCAATAAATTTATTTAAGTGTAATAAAATAATGCTGCTCAAAATATCAGGTGGTTATTTTCCACTTGTCGGTAAAAACACATTATCTATATCCATTTTAGATATCTATCTGAAAAAACAGATCTTTAAAAAATCCACACAAAATTGATTTGATGATTTTGTGCGGGAGCGTGCAACTTTAAAAAAGTACTTTGTCAAAGACGCTGACAAAGCCTGTAGAAAAGGAAAGTACAATGCCAATATACAATGCGCCGTTAAAGGACATGGACTTCATCTTAAATGATGTATTCAATGCAGATGAGTTCTGGCAGTCAAATGAAAACTTAGCTCATATTGATATGGCGACTGCAAATGCCATTTTAGAAGAAATGGCTAAGTTTTCTAAAAACGTTATTCTAGACTTGAACCGTACTGCAGATGAAGAAGGTGGTGCGCAGTTTAGTAATGGTGTTGTTACTACGCCTACAGGGTTTAAAGACGCTTTTAAACAATTCGCTGAAGGTGGTTGGGTTGGGTTAGGCGCTTCTGAAGAATGGGGCGGCCAAAACATGCCGAAAATGTTGACAGTACTTGCTGACGAAATGATTTGGAGTACCAATCCATCATTTATGTTGTATCCACTACTGACTGTGGGTGCAGGTATGGCGATTAATGACCGTGCTTCGCAAGAGCAAAAAGAAACCTATCTTCCAAAATTTTATACGGGTGAATGGTCAGGCACTATGTGTTTAACTGAACCACATTCAGGGACTGATTTGGGGATCATTAAAACCAAAGCAGAGCCGAATGAAGATGGTTCATTTAATATTACAGGCACGAAAATTTTCATCACTAGTGGTGAACATGATCTGTGTGAAAACATCATCCATCTTGTGTTAGCAAAAACGCCAAATGCACCTGCGGGTTCACGTGGTATTTCATTGTTTATCGTTCCAAAATTCCATGTCAATGCCGATGGCTCAGTCGGAGAACGTAATGCTGTTTCAGCGGGTTCAATTGAACACAAGATGGGTATTAAAGGTTCTGCAACGTGTGTTATGAACTTTGATGGTGCCAAAGGTTATATCGTTGGTAAAGAAAACGAAGGTCTTGCGGCGATGTTTGTCATGATGAACTATGAACGTTTATCGATGGGTATCCAAGGGATTGGCGCCGCAGAATTTGCTTACCAAAATGCTGCACAGTATGCGACTGATCGTCTACAAGGTCGTTCTGCTACAGGTGTGAAATCTCCTGAAAAACCAGCCGACTCTATTTTGGTACATGGTGATGTACGTCGTATGTTGTTGAATGTACGCGCCAACAACGAAGCATCGCGTGCATTTGCTGTGTATGTTGGTCAGCAACTGGATATTACAAAATATTCAACTGACGAAGCTGCAGTGAAAAAAGCCAATGACCGCGTGGCTTTATTGACACCTATTGCAAAAGCCTACCTAACAGATACAGCCCTACAAGCTACTTTAGAAGCGCAAATGTGCTTTGGTGGTCATGGCTATATCCGTGAATGGGGCATGGAGCAATGCATTCGTGACTTACGTATTTCGCAGATTTACGAAGGCACAAATGGCGTACAAGCGATTGATTTAATTGGACGCAAAACCACGAAATGTAATGGTGCATTTATTGCCGAATACATTGCTGAAATTCGTGACTTTGCTGCAACCATGGCTGATTCAAAAGTTAAATCTGCAGCATTGCAAGTTTCTGACGAAGTTGAAGCATTAACGCAATTCATTATTGAACAATCTAAGACCACCCCAGACTTTAGCAGTTCGGTGGCAGTCGATTACCTGCACGCTGTTGGTTTACTCAGCTTCGTTTATATGTTTGCGCGTATTAGCAAAGCTGCGGCTGCAAAACCAGAGAGCTTCTTCCAAAACAAACTGGTACTCGCAGATTTCTATGTTGAGAAAGTTCTACCTGACCTTGCTGCCCGTGCTCAACGCATTAAAGCAGGTTCTGAACTTATCATGCAGCTATCTGAAGAATACTTCACCGCTCAATCTTAAAGTTTCATCGAAACCACTGTGAAAAACATTAAGATGGAAAATCTGAGGAACCAGTCATGGTTCCTTGGGGTTAAAAGATTTAAAACAGGATGAAATAAGAAATGATTGTAATTGTAGATGGCGTACGTACAGCGATGGGTGGTTTTCAGGGTTCACTTTCATCTTGTACAGCCCCAGACTTAGGTGCTGCAGCGATTCAGGCTGTTGTTGCACGTGCAGGTTTAGAACCTACAGATATTGACGAAGTTATTTTTGGCTGTGTATTACCGGCTGGTCTTAAACAAGGTCCTGCACGCCAAGCGATGCGTCAAGCAGGCTTACCAGATACAACGGGTGCCACCACGATTAATAAAATTTGTGGTTCAGGCATGAAGGCAGTGATGCAAGCAGCTGATGCGATTAAAGCCGGTTCGGCCAATATTGTGGTTGCAGGTGGTATGGAGTCGATGTCAAATGCGCCATATTTACTTGAAAAAGCGCGTTCAGGCTATCGTATGGGTCATGGTAAAACCACAGACCACATGTTCCAAGAAGGCTTAGAAGATGCTGAGACAGGTTTATCGATGGGTATTCTGGCACAAGATATGGCAGATAAAAAAGGCTATACCCGTGAACAGCAAGATGCTTTTGCCATCAACTCACTCAATAAAGCCGTTGCAGCGATTCAAGGCGGTTTCTTCAAAAATGAAATCGTGCCAGTTACTGTTAAAAGCCGTAAAGGTGACGTCGTTGTTGACACAGATGAACAGCCATTAAGTGCTAAGCCTGAAAAAATCCCAACACTGCGTCCTGCATTCAAAAAAGACGGCACGATCACAGCCGCCAATGCCAGCTCAATTTCTGACGGTGCATCTGCTTTGGTGGTTACATCAGAAGAAACGGCTCAAGCGCGTGGTTTAAAACCACTAGCAAAAGTCGTTGCTTATGCCACAAATTCACAGCATCCGTCAGAGTTCACGATTGCTCCAGTCGGTGCTATTGAGAAAGTGCTTGCACAAGCAGGTTGGGATGCACAAGAGGTTGACTTGTGGGAAGTCAATGAAGCATTTGCCATGGTTACAATGCTGGCGATTGATGGATTTAACTTAGATGAAGCAAAAGTGAACATTCATGGTGGTGCTTGCTCACTTGGTCACCCACTAGGTTCATCAGGTTCACGTATTATTGTGACGCTGATTCATGCCTTAAAACGCACTGGCGGTAAAAAAGGTGTCGCAGCACTGTGTATTGGTGGCGGTGAAGCAACTGCAATTGCGGTTGAACTGATTTAATTTGCCTCAATTTATATAAGTAAGCTTTTAGATAAGTACGTTTTTAGATAAGCAATAACAAACGCTATCTCAGTTCGCTGGGATGGCGAAAAAAGATGTTTATTTTGAGATATTTATTTTTTGAGATTTAATTATGAATGGTTTAGATCGCATTCGCTTACTCTCCCTTCGCGACAAAGTAATGTCTGCTGAAAAAGCGATTGAGTTAATTCAAGATGGTTCAGTGGTTGGTTTAAGTGGTTTTGGTGGTGCAGGTGAGGCAAAGACGGTTCCATTGGCACTTGCAGATCATGCAGTTTCACATCCTCTTCGTATCACGTTGGCAACGGGTGCTAGTTTAGGAAATAGTATCGATGGTCGCCTCAATGCGGCGCATGCGATAGAACGTCGTTATCCGTATCAGGCAGATCCTGGTTTACGTAAAGCCATTAACGCTGGCGAGGTCATGTATATTGACCAACACTTGTCTGAAATGGCCGATAATATTCGTCATCATAATTTACCGCGCATTAATGTGGCCGTTATTGCAGCGACTGCAATTACAGAAGATGGTCAAGTTATTCCGACAGGTTCATGTGGTAACTCAGCCAATTTCATTGAAATGGCAGATCATGTGATTATTGAAATTGATAATACGATTAACCCAGTGCTCGAAGGTGTACATGATATTTATGTGCCGAAAGCGCGACCAAACCGTGGGCCAATTCCACTGACTCAGGTCGGTGAACGTATCGGTACGATTGGGATCAATGTCAGCCCCGATAAGATTTCAGCCATTGTGTTGAATGATCTGCCAGATACCCAGTTTAAAATGGATGAACCTGATGCTGAAACCCTAGCGATTGCTCAGCATCTGATTGATTTCTTTGAAGGTGAAGTAGCAGCAGGGCGTTTGCCTGAAAATTTAGGGCCGCTACAGTCAGGTGTGGGTTCGATTGCCAATGCTGTATTTGCTGGTTTTGAGCATTCTAATTTCCATGATTTGGAAATGTATTCAGAAGTACTACAAGACTGTACTTTCCAGCTAATTGATTCTGGAAAAATGAAATTTGCCTCAGGCTGTTCAATGACGTTATCTGAGCCTTGTGCACAGCACGTGATGAACAATTTTGATCAGTACAAAGACAAAATTGTGTTACGTCCACAAGAGCTATCCAATAACCCTGAAATCATTCGACGTTTAGGCATTATTGCGATTAATACGGCGCTTGAGTTTGATATTTACGGAAACGTAAATTCGACCCATGTGACGGGTACGAAAATGATGAACGGTATTGGCGGTTCGGGAGACTTTACTCGTCATGCGCACATTGCCATTTTCGTAACCAAGTCGATTGCAAAAGGTGGTGCGATTTCATCTGTGGTGCCAATGGTGAGTCATACCGACCATACTGACCACGACGTTGACATCGTGGTTACAGAGCAGGGCTTGGCAGATTTACGTGGTCTTTCACCACGTGAGCGTGCACGTAAAGTCATTGAAATCTGTGCACATCCAGATTATCGCGCAGCATTGTTGAGCTACTTTGAACGCGCATGTGAGCTTGGTGGTCAAACGCCGCATATTTTAAAAGAGGCTTTGTCTTGGCATGCCACTTTTGAAGAAACCGGTTCAATGCGTCAAATCGTATAAATCTAAAGATTGAAAATTTTTAAATAAGCCCACGATCAAGTGGGCTTATTTTTTATGAAAGACTACAAATGTTTCAAAACATGACAAAAGAAAAACAGCAGGACTTGGTTTGCAACTTTTGCACAACATGAACGGTCTTAAGTTCTCTTCAAGGCTTTCTATAATGCAAAACTCATTGACAAAGAAGGTCAGTATTTTGAAAAAGATTCAATTTTTTTCTGCGATGTTGTTCGCAGTTCTCCTCAGTGCATGTAAACAAAGTCCAGCGCCTGATTATGCAGGAACATGGCAAAATACCGCAGTAGATCCGCAACTTGAAAATGCGCTGATTATTAGTAAAAATGGTGAAAACTATTTCATTACTAATACTTTAAAAGATAAACAAAGTGGTAAATCTGAAAAGAAAAATCCTGTACCTGCATCTGTCGCTGAATCTGGTTTACTGGCTGTAAACTCTGGGACAGGTGCTGTTGAATTTGCGATTGACGAAAAAACTGGAAATTTAGTTGGGTCTGGATCCATTTATAAAAAAGTAAAATAGATCAATTATCTATATATGCAAAAATATCAAAAGCAGCCTCTAAGTTGGGCTGCTTTTTAACTTTTAAGCGAACGCTTATTTACTTTAACTTAGTTCAGAACCGAAGAGAAATCATGGATAAAATAATCCGCTTTATTTTTGATTTGCTCAATTTCGTGCTCTGAATATGCATCATACACGGCAACGACTTCAATACCCGCAGCATTTGCAGCTTCTACACCAATGAGTGAATCTTCAAAAATTAAACATTCTTCAGGTCGAACTGCAAAATGTTCAATCGCCTGTAAATAGACTTCAGGATGCGGCTTAATATTTTTGACACTTTCACGGGTCAGGATCAGATCAAAACTATTTTCAAAATGCAGCTTTGGATAAATGTTGATATTTTTTTGATATCGATAAATATTTTGCAAGCTGGTCGTGGTGGTAATTGCCACCTGAATGCCTTGCTGAATGAGCTGTTGAACAAATAACGCTGCATGTGGTTTAAGCAAGATGATATGTTCTAAAAAATGCTGTGAAATGGCATATCGTTGCTGTTTGATTTGATCTGCTGTGTGTTGTTCAATCTTATAAGTATCTTTTAGATAGTTACAGTACATTAAGTAAGGGTCTGGTGTGTTTTTAAATAATTGCAGCTGAATGTCACGTTCACGTTGAATTAAATCCAATTGGATGGTTTGTCCAGTCAACTGTTGAATCAAATCTGCATCAACCTGATTCCACACGCCAACAGAGTCGATAAGTGTGCCATCTAAATCAAAACAAACCAGTTTTTTTCCTTGAAGCATGTTGATATCCAAATTCGTGCTGGGTCTATTATGCGGACTGATTGGAGTGTTGAAAAGCCAAATGCAACTGAGCAGGCTAAACTGGCGTTTCATCTGCAATAAAAGTAATATTTCGTTATTGGCTTTTTGTATAATTCAGCAGATGATGCACAGCATAACTTGCAATATTTAATTAGGGATTAAATCTTTCGTGTTTGAATTGGACTGTAAACTTCTTAGCATTTTTTTTCATGTTTATAAGTACAAAAATGTGTCACAAGCTGCTGAACACTTGCAGATGAGTCAGCCTACAGTCAGTAATATTTTAAATAAAATACGACAGCATTATAACGACCCCTTATTTTTACGTATCGGCAATGAAATGGTGCCTACGGAGTTATCGCGTCAATTATTTCCTTTAGTTAGCGAAGCCTTGAGTAAAGTCGAAGCCATTAATAATTTTACGATTAATTTTGATCAAGCCATTTCAGATCAACAATTTACTTTGGCCATGACCGATGTTTCGCATTTGGTTTTATTGCCTAAAATCAGCCAATATCTAAAAAAACACGCGCCACAAATACGTCTGAATGTACGCCCGATTACCACTGAAACCAGTTATCAAATGGCGAATGGTGAAATTGATTTAGCATTGGGGTTTTTACCACATTTGGAAAGCGGTTTTTATCAACAAAAACTGTTTGAGCAATATTATGTGGTGATTGCAGCTAAGGATCATCCACGATTAACGGGTGACACCATTACAACTGAGCAATATTTATCAGAGTCGCATATTGATATTGATGCTGGGATGGGGCACTACCATATTGAAAATGAGTTGCTTAACCTTGATTTAAAACGTGATATTTTGATGCGATTACCTAGTTATTTAGGTGTGGGCTTGGTTGTACAAGACACTGATGCGATTGCTACTGTGCCGTACTACTTGAGTGAAGTATTGCTTTCGCGCGGCAACTTAAAAATATTTGACGCACCGATTGCATTTCCAACCTATGGCGTGAAGCAATATTGGCATATGTCCTGCCATCATAAAACCAGCCATCAATGGCTACGTCATATGTTCCATGAAATCTTAGTGAAGTAAAAAATATCATTAAAAGATCTCGCACAGAAAATTGATTGCTAGACGTTTAGTGAATAAAAGCATAAGTATTCCACTAATCGGTAAATGCAATTTTGTGATAAATATTGTCAATTAACTTATTTTTCATCATAAAGCTGACTGATTAGTATGTGAATTAGTTATCATTTTTTATGAAAAAAATATGAGCGGCAAATCTAAACCTTTAATTATTACGGCGATCGTCATTGTGGCGATCGCTGCTTTCGTATATTTCCAAGCTAAAAAATCTACTCCTGACACTTCAACGGCTGCAATTGCGCAAAAAGATCAGAAAGCGGTAGTCATTGCCTATCAAACTGGTGTTGATCCGAGCAAAGTGGCGCAGGCCAATGGCGATTATGAAAAAGACAGTCAACAAAAAATTGAGTGGAAAAAATTTGATACGGGCGCAGACGTTGTAAATGCTTTGGTATCAGGTGATGTCGGTATTGGCAATATTGGGACAAGTCCTTTAGCTGCTGCTGCCAGCCGTGATTTACCTATTGAAGTATTTTTTGTGGCAGCCAAACTTGGTGCTTCAGAAGCCTTAGTGGTGAGCAATAAATCAGGCATTGAAAAACCTGAAGACTTAAAGGGCAAAACCATTGCTGTCCCTTTTGTTTCTACAGCACATTACAGCCTGCTTTCTGCATTGAAGCATTGGAATCTGTCAGAGTCTGACGTCAAAATTATTAACTTACGCCCACCTGAAATTTCTGCGGCGTGGGAACGTGGCGATATTGACGCGACTTATGTATGGGAACCTGCTTTAAGCAAGGCGAGTGCCACAGGTAAAGTTCTGACCGATTCTAAGCAAGTTGCAGAATTGGGCGCACCAACCTTTGATGTCTGGGTGGTTCGTAAAGACTTTGCAGAGAAAAATCCAGAGTTTTTAAAGTCCTTCGTTCAAACCTCTCTTAAGAAACTAGATGAATATAATCAAGATCCGAAAGCGTTTGAAGCGAATACAGCTTATATCAATAGCATTGCGCAATTAACCGGTTCTGATGCGAAAGATATTCCATTGCTGCTATCTGGCAATATTTATTTGAACCAGCAGCAGCAAGCTCAAAGTTTCAGCACAGATTTTGCCAAGAATATTTTAGATACAGCGACCTTTTTAAAAGCCCAAGGCAAAGTAGATAAAGTCAAAGCCGACTATAAAGGCAATGTAACAGCCTTATTTGTTCAGCCTTAAGGATGTGCAAATGAGTATCTTAAAAGCGGAAAATATTAGCCTGACCTATCCTGAAAATGAGGTGGCTGTACTAAAAAATATCAATTTGGACGTGCCTGAATCGACTTTAACAGTTGTACTTGGCGAGTCTGGCTGCGGCAAAACGACGCTTTTAAATATTTTGGCGGGTTTTCAACAGGTGAGTGCAGGCCAAGTCAAAATTGATGATGAAGTTCTAACTGGCCCAGATGCAAGACGTGCTGTAGTTTTTCAAGAACATGCTTTGCTGCCGTGGCTTAATGTGTTAGATAACGTGGCATTTTCCTTGAAATTAAAAGGCTTAAAAAGTACAGATATAAAGTCACAAGTTGCATCTATTTTAAATACCGTAGGGCTGTCGTATGTGGCAAATGCCAATATTTGGGAACTTTCAGGCGGTATGAAACAGCGCGTCGGTATTGTACGTGCCTTGATTAGTCATGCACCGTTTATTTTGCTGGATGAACCCTTTGCTGCACTCGATGCATTTACCCGAGAAAGTATGCAGGAGTTTGTGCTCAATTTATGGATTAAAGAGAAAAAAGGTTTCTTCCTCATTACCCATGATATTGAAGAGGCGCTTTTATTAAGTAATCAATTGGTACTGATGACAGCACGTCCAGGTACGATTGTTGAAACGCTCAAGCTGGATTTTGCTGAGCGCTACCGTAAAGGCGAATCTATACGTGCGATTAAATCTGATCCGCAGTTTATTCAGCTGCGTGAAATGTTGTTTGAACGCTTAAAAGCGCAAAAATTACACGCGGTGGAGTCTTAATATGAATACGCAAATTCAAAAATTAAATAAGGCTCATCTAAGCGAAAATCGTGCAGAAGCAGCAACATTAAACAGAAGTTCCTCTATTTCTAAATTTAGAAAAAATTTGCCACTTATTGTAAGCATCGGCAGCGTGCTGAGCTTGCTGGTACTTTGGTTTGTCGTAACCACTTTGAAAATTATTCCTGAGCTATTTTTACCAAGCCCAGCAGCGGTTTGGCAGAAGTTTATTGAAGTCAGCCAGCAAGGTTTTATGAAAGCCACGCTTTGGCAGCATTTGGCTGAAAGTATTGGCCGTGTGTTTAGCGCACTCATTGGTGCTATTGTGATTGGTGTGCCTTTAGGTTTATGGATGGGACTCAACAAATGGGTACGTGCTGTATTTGATCCACTAGTGGAGCTACTCCGTCCCATTCCACCGCTTGCATACTTACCGCTATTGGTGATTTGGTTTGGTATTGGTGAAACCACCAAAGTGCTGCTGATTTTCTTTTCAATTTTGGCGCCGATTATTATCAGCAGTGCCCATGGTGTGATCAGCCATCAAAAAAACCGTGAACGCGCAGCATTATCTTTAGGCGCAACGCGCTTGCAGGTTTTGCAATATGTGATTTTACCAACAGCTTTGCCGCACATATTAACGGGTGTGCGTATTGGCTTGGGTGTGGGCTGGTCAACACTGGTGGCTGCAGAATTAGTTGCTGCTGATCGCGGTATTGGTTTTATGGTGCAGTCTGCGGCTCAGTTCCTAATTACTGATACCGTGATTCTTGGAATTATTGTGATCGCGATTGTCGCAGTAAGTTTTGAGCTATTTTTACGTTGGCTGCAAAAGCAGTTGGCGCCTTGGTATGGCCAACAGCTGTAAACAGATCTAGAGATTGAAGAAGATTTAATTATGTCATTGCAAGCAAAGCAAATTAATCCAAATATTGGCGCTGTTATTGAAGGTATCGATTTAAACCATGCCGATACACCGGTGCTGCTGGAAATAAAACAAGCACTATTGCAGTATCAAGTGATCTTTTTTAGAAAGCAGGCGCTTAGTGCACAGTCGCAAGTGAGGTTGGCAAAAACCTTTGGTACTTTGCATATTCATCCGATTTACCCTGCGATGGATGATGCACCGGAAGTGATTGTACTGGATAGCCACAGACAAGATTTAAGAGACAATGATCTTTGGCATACTGATGTGACCTTTAGTCAAACACCGCCGTTGGGCTGTGTGCTGCAAGCGATTAAAATCCCTGAGTTTGGTGGGGATACGCTGTGGGCCAGCGGTACAGCTGCTTTTAATGCGCTCAGTGAAGATTTAAAACAGCAACTACGCGGTTTGACAGCGACACATGATATACGTAAGTCTTTTCCATTAGAGCGCTTTGGCACAACAGCAGCAGACCGCGAAAGGCTTGAAAATAGTTTCCGTAAAAACCCGCCAGTGGTACATCCGGTCGTACGTACACACCCTGAAACAGGTGCTGAAGTGTTGTTTGTGAATGAGGGATTTACAACACAAATTAATGAATTAAATGCACAAGAGAGCGATGCATTGCTGACATTCTTGTTTGAACATGCAGTGAAGGAAGAATTTCACTTGCGCTGGAAATGGCAAGAAGGTGATGTCGCTATTTGGGACAACCGCTGCACGCAGCACAAAGCGCTGTTTGACTATGGCGATGCGCACCGCATTATGCATCGTGCAACCGTGAATGGCTCGGTACCATTTTATAAAGTAGCAAGTTAAAAGCGATAGCAGCTGTGTGCAAAAAACACTGGAAAAGCCCAATGCTGACATTGGGCCTTTTTATTTTGAAGCAATCTAAATTAAACCTTCAAAAATACTGAACCATGATTGCACATGCACAAGGATGATGCATACCTAAGCAGATGGACAGTTCAAAAATAGCGCAATTTAAAACCAATACTGCAGCTTAAGCATCAAAAACTAACCCTAAAAGCCTTAGTATTACGTTTTACTCAAACCGTAATACCAAATTGGCACAGCCTTTGCATTTCTACATACATCATAAAGTGATCTAGGGTTCCGATACATTTCTATGTATGACTGCGACCGAGAGTTCACGGCTTCGTTTTAATTCAAAGCAAAGCTGCACGGAGGGATAAAAGCCCGGGAGGTAAATAGTTAAGAATTAGGCAGAGGCTGCAATGAGCACAACACATTATCATGAAGATAAAGCACTATGGACTGAACTTTTACCGGGTGGACACCACTGGTCAGCGCGTATTCAGCGTGGGGCAGTATTACAGCTTAAATCGCTAGGGCAAAATGCCAATGTGTCGCTGTACTGTGTAAATAGTGAAGATAAGCTTGAACGTTACAACATGCCAGATAGCCTCAAAGGGCAGCACACGGCTTATTTAAGTACAGGTCATATTTTGGCGTCGGATTTAGGCCGTGCCATGATCTCGATAGTCAAAGACGATCACGCTTGGAATGATGCGTTTTGTGCACCAAGTACCGCATCACAAATTGAAAACCAATTCGGCAGCAAAACTTTCCAAGATGCCTGTAACGATATGTACCGTAATGGCAAAGATAGCTTATTGCTTGAAATGACCAAATTTGGCTTATCTGCAACCGACTTAAGTTCAACACTTAATCTCTTCTCTAAGGTTGCGCCTGATGATACAGGTAACTTGTCTTATATCGACTCCGATAACACCGATCAAATTATTGAACTGCGCTTTGAAATGGATTGTTTAGTCTTTTTATCTAGTGCACCACATGGATTATCTCAAGCAGAAGAATATAACCCTGCTGACGTACAACTAAGTTTATTTAAGGCGTTACCTTTGGCAGACACCGATGTTTGCCGTGATTCTTGCCCGCAAAATCAACGTGCTTTTCAAAATAATAAACGCTATTACGCTTTAACGGCTTGAGGGGAATGATCATGACTGCATTAGTAAATCCAACACAACATTCTGAAAAATCAGTGTTAAGCGAAGTATGTTCTGCCGGTGAAGCATGGATGTGCGAAGTCAAAAAAGGGCAGTATTTCCGTATCGTGGATTTAGAGGGCAATCAAGCGGTGGATACGCTCTTTATCTCGGCATCAAACCCTGAAGAGCGTTATAGCGCCACTGATACCTTAGCGATTAATCAACAAATCTATTTAGAAAAAGGCACAGCTCTATACACCAACTTTGGCAACAAAATTGCCAGCATTCATGATGATAATTGCGGTCGTCACGATACTTTAGGCGGTGCATGTTCATGTGAAAGTAACACCGTTCGTTATGCACATGACAAATATCCAATGCACAGTTGCCGTAACAATTTCATGATTGCATTGTCTCAGCATCCAATTGCCAAAAAACATGGCTTAAACGTACGTCACATCGGTCCAAACATTAACTTCTTTATGAATGTGCCTGTGACTGCGGATGGTCATTTGAAATTTGATGACGGTATTTCTGCGCCGGGTAAATATGTCGAAATTAAAGCCGAAATGGATTTAATCGTCCTCATTTCTAATTGCCCACAATTAAACAATCCATGTAATGCCTATAACCCAACAAAAATTCAACTGATCATCCGTGAAGGCGAGGAGTAATAGCATGTTCAATAAAGTCCTCATTGCCAACCGTGGTGCAATCGCGTGTCGTGTGATCCGTACACTCAAAAAATTAGGCATTCAATCTGTTGCGGTGTATTCAGAAGCAGATCGTGATTCTTTGCATGTGACCTTGGCGGATGAAGCGGTATTTATTGGTGATAGTCCTGCCAGCCAAAGTTATTTAAATGTCGATAAAATTTTAGAAGTCGCAAAACAAACAGGTGCACAAGCGATTCATCCGGGTTATGGTTTCTTATCTGAAAATGCTGAATTTTGTGATCTGTGTGAAGCGCAAGGCATTGTATTTTTAGGGCCAAATTCGGCACAAATGAAATCATTTGGTTTAAAACATACGGCACGAGAACTTGCGATTCAAGCCAATGTACCTTTACTGCCGGGTAGTCAATTATTGGCAGATGAAGCCGAAGCACTGCTTGAAGCCAAGCGTATTGGTTATCCTGTCATGCTGAAAAGCACCGCAGGCGGTGGTGGTATTGGTATGCGTTTGGTATGGAATGAAGAAGAGCTGAAAGATGCTTATTCTACAGTGTCATATCTTGCCCAAGCGAACTTTAAAGATGCGGGTTTGTACCTTGAGAAATTCGTACAAAATGCCCGTCATATCGAAGTGCAAATTTTTGGTGATGGCAAAGGTTTAGTTCTAGCACTCGGCGAGCGTGATTGTTCGGTGCAGCGCCGAAACCAAAAAGTCGTGGAAGAAACGCCTGCACCGCATATCAATGATGAGCAACGTGCCTATATTCAATCGGTTGCGATTGGGTTGATGCAGTCGGTGAATTACCGTTCGGCAGGCACAGTAGAATTTGTGATGGATACCGACACACAAGAATTCTACTTTTTAGAAGTAAATACCCGCCTGCAAGTTGAACACGGCGTGACAGAGCAAGTGTTTGGTGTAGACCTTGTGGAATGGATGGTGACTCTCGGTAGTGGCGATTGGATTGCACCAACAGCAGAACTTGAATCGAGAGGTCATTCGATTCAAGTACGTTTGTATGCCGAAGACCCGATCAAGAACTTCCAGCCAAGTGCAGGTTTACTTACACATGTCGAGTTTGATAGCCATGCCCGCAATGAAACTTGGGTGGAAACAGGTTCCAATGTATCGTCATTTTATGACCCGATGATTTCTAAAATCATTGTCACAGCAGATGATCGTGCTTCTGCGATTCAAGCCATGCTTGAAACTTTGGCGAAAACCTCAGTTGCAGGGATTGAAACCAATCTTGAATATCTACAAAACATCATCGACTGCGATGTGTTTAAAGCCGGTACGCAAACCACACGTTTCTTAAATACTTTTGAGTGGAAAACCCAAAAGATTGAAGTCCTGCAAGCCGGCATTCAAACCGCGGTGCAAGATGTCACAGGTCGTTTGGGCTACTGGGATGTCGGTGTGCCACCATCAGGTGCGATTGATCCATTATCACTCAATGTTGCAAACCAGTTACTTGGCAATGCCTATAACACAGCAGGGCTTGAATGTACGCTACAAGGGCCGACTTTAAAATTCCACTGTGACAGCCAAATTGTACTTGCCGGTGGGGATATGCCATCAACACTAGATGGTGAGTCTGTACCGATGTGGCAGACTGTTAATGTCCGTAAAGGTCAGGTGCTCAAATGTGGCAAAATTGCCACAGGTTGCAGGACTTATATTGGGATTAAAGGCGGTTTGAATGTGCCCGAGTACTTAGGCTCTCAAGCAACCTTTACCTTAGGTCAGTTTGGTGGTCATGCCGGGCGTAACTTACTGATTGGCGATATGCTCCCAATTACAGCATTCACAAGCGATGAAATTAAAGCTCTTGCACCTGAACAAGTGCCTTCATTTAGCCATGAATGGGAAATTGCGGTGATGTATGGCCCACATGGTGCGCCTGATTTCTTTACCAAAAATGACATTGATACTTTCTTTGCCAATACTTTTGAGATTCACTTTAACTCAAGCCGTACCGGTATCCGCCTGATTGGGCCAAAACCTGAATGGGCACGTGAGGATGGTGGTGAAGCAGGTCTGCATCCATCAAATATTCATGACAATGCTTATGCCATTGGTGCGATTGATTTCACTGGTGATATGCCGATTATTCTCGGTCCAGATGGTCCAAGTTTAGGAGGCTTTGTTTGTCCTGCCGTGGTGATTAATTCTGAGCTTTGGAAACTCGGTCAATTGAAAGCAGGAGACAAAGTCAAATTTATCCCTGTGAGTTATCATCAAGCTAAGCTCTTAAATGAAAAATATCATACGCAATTAGAAGCAAATGATACGCAGGCTGTGGCATTTGATGAGTCATTTTATCCTGAACTTTCCACCTTAAAAAATGCAGTGCTTGATACTTTAAAAGGTGAAAATGGTGCGCCTGATGTGGTGTATCGTCCTGCGGGCAACAACTACATGTTAGTGGAATATGGTGAGTTAGTTTTAGATCTGAACTTACGTTTCCGTATTCATGCACTCATGCAATGGGTTCAAAAGCAAAATATCACAGGGATTATTGATCTCACACCGGGGATTCGTTCGCTGCAAATTCATTTTGATTCGATCAAGCTTGATCAATTGGATTTATTGCATTTACTGCAAGTCGCTGAAGCTGAACTGCCTGATGTGACCCAAATGCAAGTACCTTCACGGACTGTGTACTTACCACTCGCTTGGGAAGATTCACAAACCCAGCTAGCAACAGAGCGTTATATGCAAACGGTACGTCCAGATGCACCATGGTGTCCTGACAATATTGAGTTTATCCGTCGTATTAATGGTTTAAAAGACAAACAAGCGGTCAAAGATGTGGTTTATGACGCGAGTTATTTGGTCATGGGTTTGGGCGATGTGTATTTAGGTGCACCTGTGGCAACACCACTTGATCCTCGCCAGCGTTTAGTGACGACTAAATACAACCCTGCACGGACATGGACACCTGAAAATGCTGTCGGTATTGGCGGTGCGTATATGTGCGTGTACGGTATGGAAGGTCCGGGCGGTTATCAGTTTGTCGGTCGTACCACACAAATGTGGTCACGTTACCGTAAAAATGCCGACTTTGAGCAAGCTAAACCATGGTTACTACGTTTCTTTGACCAAATTAAGTTTTATGAAGTCTCTGAGTCCGAGCTTATGCAAATGCGTGAGGACTTTAAAGCTGGTCGCTTAAAACTCCGTGTAGAAGAAGGTGTATTGAACCTAAAAGAATACAATGAATTCTTGACTGAAAATGCAGAATCAATCTCAGCATTTAAATCCGTCCAACAAGCCAATTTTGATGAAGAACGTCGTCGTTGGCATGAAGCTGGGCTTGCAGAGTATGTTTCTGAAAGCTTAGATGCTGTAACTGATGATAGTGATGTTCAAATTCCAGAAGGTGGTTGTGCTGTGGAATCACACATGCCGGGAAGTATTTGGAAAATTGAATGCAAGTCAGGTGATATTGTTGAAGAAGGTGCAACGCTTGCGGTGATTGAAGCGATGAAGATTGAGATTCCAATTGTTGCACCTGAACGTATGAAGGTTTCTGAAATTACCATTGAAAAAGGGCAAACAGTGAAAACGGGGCAGGTGTTGTTTACGTTGTCGCCAGTGGCATAAAAATCCTCCCTAACCCTCCTTTGAAAAAGGAGGGAATTTCCCCTCTTTATTAAAGAGGGGTTAGGGGAATTTAAGAATTACATTTTTCGATATGTTTATAAATCCGCTCACACAATGCTTTCGCTTTTGGTGTCAGTTTCCAACCAGAGTTTTCATCAAAATCTTTAATAATTTCACGGCAAAAATCTAATTTGTATTTAATAGTACCGACACCTTGACCATCGGCAAACAAAGATTGTGTGGTTTTTGATGAAGGTTTTTTTAATTTAATATCTAGGAGTTTACCAATACCATATTCTTTGTGATCAAAGTAATTTTCACTCGTTATATTGTTAGTTAAAGAAATATCATAGCTATCTTTAGTTTTAGATTTCATACGCTTGAATCTTTGAGTCGCGACTCTAATAATGGAATCCTTAGGTAGAGTATTCTCTGTTTCTTTACACTCTAAAATCAGATAATTGCCTTTCTTTAATTCACTTTTTAAGACTTGAACACGATCAGCCTTACTTTGAATATCACCATCAGCAATGAGTAACATTTCACTTGCAACAGCTTTAGCGCTCAATCCCTTATCTTCTAATTGGTCAGTATAATCATCGCTAAAAGACCAATGTATTAAATTACTGCCAGCATATTCCACGAATGTATAGTGATAGTTCGGCATAAATCTACGGTATTTTTTATAAAGCTCCATATCAGCTGACTCTAGTTCAGCTAAATATTTTTCCATATATTTAGTGATATAAAGCCGATCTGTAATGCCCTCTACCCAAATGGTGCAATTTGCTAAATAGACAGAAGATGGACGTACGCCTAATGAAGCAAGTAAATCTCGATCTCTGTCACAACGGTAAATTTTAAAATCAAATTTCGTAGGATCTTCTTCTTTAGGTTGCTTTACGAACTTTTGAATCATGACTTGGTCAGATTCATCTGCCATATCTAGTAAATGGTTGGAGTGAGTAGTAAAAAAATAATAATGCGGTGTTTCATTAAGATAAAAGTTCATCAATTGACGGACCATACCTGCATGCATGTGCAGTTCTGGTTCTTCTATGAAAAAGGCATGCGTTTCTGGTTTGCCTTCTTTGTCTTTACTTTTTATATAAGCTTCATAAGTTAAGATTATCGCTTGTTGTAAGCCATCACCCAACTGTGAAATAGGGAATTGTTGATCGTTACCAATTTTAATATTTACAACATCTTGATCATGCTTAGGGATAAGTGAAACAGTCTCATTATCAAAAAAATATTGACTTAATTTTTCTTCATAATCTTTAATTAGTTCACGTTGTTCAGGTTCACCTAAAAGATGAATTTTAAGTTCATTGTATAAGCATTCACCAGTAATAATATTATTAGAGTTAAATTTATTCGTATCTGAAAAATAATCTTTTTGGGCTCGTTTAATATAAGGCTGTGTATTCTCTTGTTCTATGACAGGACGCATACCGCGTAGGATAGGGATATAAGATTTTGATTTTTCATAAACTATATTATTTTCAAAATCATTAACATATTTCTGAATTTCAGAAACTTTATATGTAAATTCTTGTGTATATTCAATTCTCACTTTACTTAATTGATCTATTGTACGCTGATAATTCTCTTTATATCTATTTCTAGGAAAAATAGGACAGTCTATGGCATCATTTATCAATTTAAATAGTGTAGTTCGATTTTCGCCTGAGCTCATCGCCCCAAGCCAAATAGTACCTTGACTTGATTCAATGATGGATTTTAATTCAGTAAAAAAATTAGATAAATTAGGAAAAGAAAAGTCTGGTATCGTATGTGTACTATTTATGAACAAGTTTCTTAAGAAACGGCTTTTACCGGCATTGTTTTTACCAATAAAAAAATTGAGCCTTTTTATCTCAATTGAATAAGGAAAATCGTTGTCAATATCGGAATTATAGCCTTCTAAATTTTCAGCCCAATAGTATAATTTTTCTGTCATAAAGCCCCCAAAATATAGAGCTAATTTAGCAATAAAACACTGCTTTTAAAAGATAATTTATAAATACATAAAGCAATTTTATCGTTATTGATTCAACACTTCATTGTCCAAATGCTCTCTCAAAATTCTTCGCAATTCTAAAATGGCATCTGGAGACTCATGGATGGAATGTCCACCATTGAAAATCTTTTCAGACACCGCACCATCTAAATGAGAACTTGTATAGGGAACAATGCCATCCGACATTTTGCTCGGTTCAGTACTTTGCGTCTGATTCCCCATAATAGAATAATAAGGAATATCTTTATTTGGCATGATGTCTGTAGTCAGCAGCATAAAACGTGATTTTTGACTTAAATCTGCTGGCCCAGACTTAATTAGGCCCATAGTTGAATTTTTTGCATTCGGGAGTTCAACATTGACATCATTTAAAAAACTTAAAGGCAACACCACGATTTTTTTTGCCAAATTGGTAAACCAGCGGTCTGCATAGTCAGTACCATGATGCGGTGCGGCAATGAAAATTGCACGACTAACTGGCTTCAAGGCTTTAAAGACAAAACGATCGCGGATAATTGGATGACGTTGTAACTGTGTATTTTGTTCATAGTTCATGAGTGGAATAGCTTGAGCGGAAATATCTGCATCACTAACCAATAAACGACTGATGATGCCGCCCATACTATGTCCGATAATGACAGCATCTTGAGCCGAAGGCGTATTGGGCTGAACAGTTGCAAATGCCTGTTTGAGTAAAGCATTGATTTGAAAGCGACTCTCAAATATTGGCATATTGGTTGAGTAAAACACTTGCCAAACTTGGTAATGATCACGTAGTTTTTGATCACCCATGATGTTATTGGTCAAACCAATCCACGTTTCAGGACTGCTGGCTAAACCGTGAACCATGACAATAATCTTTTTATTGGGTTGATACGGCTCTAACATAAACACATGTGGCATGCGCAAATGTTCTTCCTTATTCAATAGTGTCCAATAGCCAGATCGTCCTAATTTATTTTCGGCTAACCAAAGACCATAAGGCACAGAATAATTGGCTGTTAGCGTATAGGACTGAGATTCAATTTTTGCCTTTTTAAATTGATAGGGATTAAATAATTCAACCTTAAAGTCTGATTGCGGCGACAAAATTTCACTAATGCTGCTATTGGTCTTGGCAGGCTCGGCGATCGCACTAACAGATAAATAGCGTGCAGTATGGATATTCGGGTTGGGTTTATTTGAATAATATTGTTCAGGGTCTAGTACAAAAGGCTGGGCAGCAGACAGATCCGTGGCTTTTTTGACTAAGACAAATTCAGAACCAATTCCTTCCTGACGGTTAATGGTTTTTAGGCCTGAAAAATTATAATTATAGCTCGACAGTAATTTATCAATGCCCGCATTCTTGATTTCAGGATAATGCTCATAGTTAAAATGATAAAGCGATGAACCCAGCATTAAACTTTCAGGCATTTGCTGATAGTCAAAACGGGTGAATGATGAGGTGATCAGACGTGATAAAGCCACATTATAAAAGGTGCGGACTTGTCCCTGACGCAAATCAAATAAGCGTTCTTCAGGGGTTTGAGTGGATTTAAATAGATAGACATAGCTGTAACGCAGACTGAAATCAAAGTCTGCAAGCTGCTGATCCATACACATTTTTATTTTGCTTGAAGCTAATTTTCCGCTGTGTTGTTTTAAGCTTTTTTTGCATTGTGGATTTTGATCGGCGCTTAAAGCACGTGCCATGTACAGCTCACTTGCTGCTGCATAGACTTGAGCAATATCTAAAGTTTCATTATTACGCATTTTGTGAATACAGCTTTCAAGCGCATTTAAACAAGATTGGTCGCTTTCATTCACCATTAACAGGATTTGATGGCTAAATGTACTGAGCTTCTGATGGGTTAATATGCTATCTGTTTTATTATTTAGTGACGCACTGAGTTGATTTTCTTGTAATTTGACCAATTGGCATCCACTGAGCAAACTCAGGCTGATGATACACATAAAACGAGCGGGTAAATGCGTGAAAGGCATCATTGGAAAGGTCACAGGCATCTATTTTTTGTTATTTTAACCTTTATAAAATAGTAAAAATAGGGCAGGTGTTACAGCGCTCAATCCAAGAAAATTACTACGTATACATCCTTTCAAACTAAGCTAATGTACGAATACTGTGATACCGAAAAGTTGATTTGAGATTCAAACACTGTCACGTGTTAAATTTAATCTAATTGTGCTGCTGGTTTTTTAAGGTCATGTTGAGCAGTTTGTGGTGAATGAATCGTAATTTATCCAATACTGGATTCGACAATGTAAATGGATATGCATCATCTAAGCCCATGCTGCGGTTCAACGCATTTAAATTAAAGGTCAAGGTCATCCAGTGTTGCAGTAGTAGGTCAAAATCCTGAGCGCCAATCGGGTTTTCTTTCAGTTCTAAATTATTCAAATCCGACTTATTGGTTTTGACCACTAATCCTGCATAGTAGGCTGTTTCTAGGGTGTCCATCATATGCAAATAATGCGCCCATGTTTCCGCCCAATCTTCCCAAGGATGCGTACTGGCATATGAACTGACATAGTAATCCGCCCAATTTTGCGGCGCACCATCATTATAATGCCGTTTCAAAGCTTCACTATAATCTTGTCGTTCATCACCAAACAGTTCTCGAAATTCCTCAATCAGTTCAGGGTGTAAATGTTTAATCAAATCAAAATAATAATGACCGCTTTCATGTCTAAAATGACCTAGAAGTGTACGGTAGTTTTCACCCATTTTTATACGCGTTGTTTCGCGGTAAATCACATCTGCTTCACTGGCATTTAAGGTAATAATGCCATTGGCATGACCGGTCATGACAGGTGTATTTTCTGTTGGCATGAGAAAATCAAAACGCAGCCCAAAACGGTCATCTTGACTGCGTTTAGGACGCGGCATGGTATTCAGTTGCTGCATTAAATACAAAAAACGCCGTTTGGCATGTTCCAATCGTGCCCAGTACACAATATGGTCTGGGTTATCTAAGTTGGGAATGGTATGTGTCAGTAGGCAAGATTCACAATAAATTTCTTCACTGTCGGCAGGCACCATCCAGTTACATACCTGATGATGCTGATAATTATGACAAGGTTTAAAGCGTTTTCCCTTTATTTCAGGATTTAACGCAAGCCATAACGTGCTGCTATGCTTTTCAAAACAGCCCATTTGCTTTTCAGAGGCAATATAACCCAGTGCAGTCTGACAATTGACACAGTGTGAATTGGCAAAAAAGATTTGGTTAGAACATACCGCGCAGCTGAAATACTTCATAGGCGTTGAGTGATGAATAGAAAGTTTAATCAGTATAAATGATGTTCAATGTTGATGAAATAAGTTGAACTTCGAGTTTGTTGCATATCGGTCAATGCTCTTGGTTAATAAGTCTAATAAGTTTTAGAAATAGTCCATCATAAAATCACCCATCGCAGCAATAGTGCAAAGGGGGTCTCGATGAGTGCATTTATTGCACAAATAACGAACAATAAAATCTATAAGAAAGTTAAAAGAAGAAAATAATCGATCATTTTTTGTATTTCTCACTTGGCACAGATTCTGCATTTCTATCGATATTACGAAATAAATATTTTGTATTACTCAAACAGGAGATGCATATGAACCGCCATCAATCTGCAACATTTCTGCATCAATTAAAGCAATTTTTTATTGAGTTACTGAGCGCCCGTGCGGGTTTCTATATTCAGCAAAAAAAATAAGGAAAAACAGTGCCTAAACAAAAGCTGGCGCGTATCAGTATTACCGTGCCTGAAAAAACAGTCGATGCTTTGGATCAAAAAATTGTCGATCAGCATTATGAAAGCCGTTCTCAGGCCATTGTCGACATGATCAATAAGCATCTGATTGCCGATCAGGAGCAGCGCAACGAAGTGATGGTTGGCACATTTACCTTACTTTATGACGCAAGTAGTACGGCGCTACGTATTCAGCTTTTAGATTTACAGCAGCAGTTTTTAGAACAAGTGGTGAGCTCACTGCATATTCAACTCGATGACCACAAGATTTTAGAAGTCATGATTCTGCAAGGTGTCAGTTCAGAGCTCAAAGTCATCAGTCAGCATTTTTCAGCACTTAAAGGTGTGATTAAAGGACATTTGGAGTTGATGGACGCTGTAATGCCGCCAATTCCGCAAAATGCAAAGGATTTAGGAGTTTAAAATGGGCCAATTATATCGATCACAAGATCAGTTTAAAGATCAAATCACAAACCAAAAGCAAGCACATGCTAATGCGGCCAACCATAGACCAAATCGTGCAAAGCGTAATGCTCAATCTGTCAGTAATCCGAATACACCATCGTTTTTGAACACCAATACCAAATTTAACTGTAATGCCATCGGGGAAATCGAACTATGATCAAAAAAGCCTGCTTATCTGCATCCGTTGTGACCGCTATCTTACTTGGGGGGTGTGACAATACAGCCAAAATACCTGAACCAAACGCGCAAGCGGAAGGCACAGTCAATACAAAAGCCATCACGATCGGCTATAGCGACTGGCCTGGTTTTGTCGCATGGCAAGTTGCTATTGAAAAAGGCTGGTTGAAAGAAGCCGGTGTCAATGTAGACTTTAAATGGTTTGATTATTCAGCCTCACTATCTGCATTTGCGGCTAATCAGTTGGATGCTGTTTTAGTCACCAATGGTGACAACTTAGTCACAGGTTCTGGCGGCACAAAAGGCGTCATGATTATGGCGACGGACTATTCTGCGGGTAATGATGTCATCATTGCTAAAGATGGCATCAATAGTCTTGCCGATCTAAAAGGAAAAAGTGTCGCGACAGAAAAAGGCTTGGTTGATCATTTGCTTTTGACGATGGCGTTGGATGATGCAAAAATTCAAGCCTCTGAAGTAAAGTTGGTCAACACCATGACTAATGAGCTACCACAAGTATTTGCAAGTCCTGATATTGCTGCGATTGCCGTGTGGCAACCGGTTGCAAATCAAGCGCTGAAAGCAGTTGCTGGCTCTAAAATCATTTATACATCGAAAGATAAACCCGGTCTGATTTATGACACATTAACCGTCAACATGACGCATTTATCTGCCAACAAAGAAGAATGGAAAAAAATCATTCAAGTTTGGGATAAAACAGTTAAATATATCAACGACCCAGCAACGCATGCCGATGCAGTGAAAATCATGTCAACCCGAGTTGGTGTTGACCCTGCACAATATGAACAGTTTATTGGAGGCACACATTTATTGGACTTGGCTGCCAATAAACAAGTCTTTAAAAAAGGTACAGGATTTGATTCACTTTATGGCTCGAGTTATCACGTGAACAAATTTAATGTTGCCAATGGCATTTATAAAACCGAAATGGATGTCGATGGATCAATCTATCCAGCTTTGGTTGAAGAACTGCAATAAGTTGCAATATAGCTAAAAAAGCCCTGAATGTTGCAAATACTTCAGGGCAACATCAAATCAATATCAATGAAAAATAACGAATTGCAGAACTCAAGCTTCTTCATCCATCACATTGGAATAAAACTTTACCCCTAATTTGATTCGGTCACGGCCTTGGCTCATGCGCCAGCGGTTGGTATCGCGCAGTGAATAGACACAGCCGCAGTATTCCTGTTGATAAAATTCTTCTTTCTTACTGATTTCCAGCATACGCACAGCGCCGCCATTTTTACGCCAGTTATAGTCCCAATATGTAATTCCGTTATAATGTGAAGCCGAACGATGTCCGCAGTCATTAATCTGCTGCATATTTTTCCAGCGTGAAATTCCCAGTGAACTGCTAATCAGGCTAAAGCCATGTTCTGCTGCATATAATGCTGTACGTTCAAAGCGCATATCAAAACACATGGTACAGCGTATACCTTTTTCAGGCTCATTTTCCATGCCTTTGGCGCGTTCAAACCAGTTGTCTGTGTCGTAATCACAGTCGATAAACGGAATATTGTGTTTTTCTGCAAAGCGGATATTTTCCTCTTTACGGATTTCATATTCTTTTACTGGATGAATATTGGGATTGTAAAAAAAGATCGAAAAATCAATACCAGATTCAATTAAAGTTTCCATGACTTCGCCAGAACAGGGCGCACAGCAAGAATGCAATAAAAGCTTGTCATGACCTACTGGGAGAGTCAGAGTCTGACGTTCTAATTTATTAGACATGATTTTAAGAAGGTATAAGTATAAACCGAATATTTGAGCGATTCCTTAACATACCAAAGCTCGAATATGCTGATTTTTTCTAAGTACAAGTTGAGTCATATTCAGTATATTGACTAAAAAGCTGAAACGACATGAATATATGCTTATTTCATATTTTGTTTATCTATTTATGGCAAGGTTTAAGAACTTTATAGCTCAGGACAAAAGTATATTAGTGTTACAGATTCAATATTAAAACAATTAGTGATTTGATCTTTTTTCATTTTAAAGTTAGAAAAATTCACCCTAATGAATAAATCGCTAAATTTTGAGAGTTGAGATATTGAGCCAATCTGTACGATTCGACACATTTCAGATGTGTGTTTGAATGAAAAAATTTTCATTGAATTTTTTTTAAGCCCTTATTTATATTAAATAAAATTTAAATACTACCTGGGTGGCAGTTTTTTTATCGCCAGTTGAATGATGCATAGTTGAAGAAAATTCATTGTATTTAAATCTTAAACATGAATTTATCTCACTTTGAGTTGAGGTTAAATCATTTTTATTCATCTTAAGTTTCACGTATAAATTACTTCATACAGAAATTTTGATTATTTTTAATTTTAGGGTAGTGAATCTCCATGAGTCATAAATTTGCATGTTCAATCAAACGTATCCGCTTTGATGAAAACTATAAACCAGCTGACAATACACGTTTAACAACGAACTTTGCCAATTTGGCACGTGGTGAACACCGTGAAGAGAATCTGCGCCGTACTTTGGCAATGATTAATAACCGTTTCAATAGTTTAGCTACTTGTGACAACCCAAATGCAGATCGTTATTCACTTGAAATTGACATCATTTCGGCTGAACTCGATGTGGAAGGCAATGGTCAAACTTTCCCATTTATTGAAACTTTAAAGAGCACCATCATCGACCATAAAACCAATGAACGCATTGAAGGCATGATCGGCAACAGTTTTTCATCGTATGTACGTGACTATGACTTCAGCGTGGTATTACCAGCACTCGGCTGTAAGTTCAATGAAAAACCTGAAAATTTTGGTGATTTACACGGCAAGCTATATCAACACTTGATCAATTCTGACGTATTCAAAGCTGAATTTAAAAAACAGCCTGTCATCTGTTTAAGTATTTCAACGACAAAAACCTATTACCGTACTGCAAATGTGCATCCGATCTTAGGTGTGGAATACACTAATGATGATCACTCCCGTACAGATGATTATTTTGCAAAAATGGGCTTAAGCGTTCGTTACTTCAAACCTGAAAATGCGACTGCACCATTGGCATTCTATTCAGCAAATAACTTGCTCAGCGACTATACAGATTTCGAATTGATCAGCGCGATCAGCACCATGGAAAGCTTCCAAAAAATCTACCGTCCTGAAATTTACAATACCAATGCGACAGCAGGTTTAGTGTATCAACCAAGCTTAAGCTTCGGTGATTATTCATTAACTCGTATTGTGTATGACCGTGTTGAACGTGGTCAGTTGGCGGTTAAACAGGGCAAATGGACAGAAGAGAACTTTATCCAGCCATATAAAGACATTCTGAATGAGTGGGCTGCTAATTTTAGTATTGAAAATGCAGACGCAGCTTAATTTTAAATCACGCAAATAGATGAAACACGGGTGAGTTAAAACACTCGTTTTAAAGAAAATAGAGATAGAAGATCGAATATGGCCATTTTACTCCCAACTTCAACTGCTGGCAGCTTACCTAAACCATCTTGGCTGGCTGAACCTGAAAAATTGTGGTCAGCATGGAAACTTGAAGGCGAAGAATTATTAGATGCAAAACGTGATGCGTTGAAATTATCTTTGCATGAACAAATCCATGCAGGCATTGATATTGTCAGCGATGGTGAACAAACCCGTCAGCATTTTGTAACCACATTTATTGAACATCTTGAAGGTGTCGATTTCGAAAAACGTGAAACGATGCGTATTCGTAATCGTTACGATGCAAGTGTACCCTCTGTGGTTGGTGAAGTATCGCGTAAGAAAGCAGTGTTTGTTGATGATGCGAAATTCTTACGCAGCCAAACCAATCAGCCGATTAAATGGGCTTTGCCAGGCCCGATGACGATGATTGATACTTTGTATGATGGTCATTACAAGAGCCGTGAAAAATTGGCTTGGGAATTTGCTAAAATCTTGAATCAAGAAGCGCTAGAGCTTGAAGCGGCAGGCGTGGACATCATTCAATTTGATGAGCCTGCGTTTAACGTATTTTTTGATGAAGTCAATGACTGGGGTATTGCGACATTAGAGCGTGCGCTTGAAGGTTTGAAATGCGAAACAGCCGTTCATATTTGCTATGGTTATGGCATTAAAGCCAATACCGATTGGAAACAGACTTTGGGTAATGAATGGCGCCAATACGAAGAATCATTCCCGAAACTGCAACAATCGAAGCTCGATATCATCTCACTTGAATGCCAAAACTCACGTGTACCAATGGATTTGATTGAACTCATCCGCGGCAAAAAAGTCATGGTTGGCGCAATTGATGTAGCAACCAATCAGGTTGAAACAGCAGAAGAAGTAGCCAATACATTACGCCAAGCATTGCAATTTGTAGATGCCGACAAGCTATATCCTTCAACAAACTGCGGTATGGCGCCTTTACCTCGCCAAGTGGCGCAAGGCAAACTAAATGCGCTAAGCGCAGGCGCTGCCATTATTCGCCAAGAATTGACCGCATAAATTCGAGCTGACTCGGTTTCATGTAAGGGCAATAAGGAAATTAAATTTGCTATTGCCCAAACCTGAGAAAGAGATAAGCCATATAGACCATTGAGATTGAAGAGATGATTGAAGCAACTGATTTTAGAAATGCAATGTCTTTATTGACGACTGCAGTCAACGTGATTACGACTGAGGGCGAAGCAGGCATGCATGGATTTACAGCATCAGCAGTATGCAGTGTGACAGATACACCGCCAACTTTGCTGGTTTGTATGAATCAATCATCTCGTTCTCATGCGCATTTTCTTGAAAATAAAGTTCTGTCTGTCAATGTTTTGGGCGCACAGCATGAGCAGATTTCCAATGCTTTTGCTTCAAGCAAATTCAATTCGGAAGAGCGTTTTAAATTGGGTTCTTGGACTGTATTAGAAACAGGTTCACCAATATTAAAAGATGCTTTGGTCAGTTTTGACTGTCAGATTGAACAGATTCAAGAAGTGGGTACGCACAGCGTGTTTATGTGCCGTGTGGTCGCAATCAAGCAAAGTCAGCAGGAGGAAAGCTTGGTGTATTTCAACCGTGCTTATCATGCTGTGGGTCAAGTGGAGTTGGCTTAAACCAGTCAGACTTCTTCAATACATCTTTTTTAAAAGTATCTATTTCGTGGAACTCATTACTTTCTTAATTATTGGTGCATTTGCTGGTTTTGCTGCAGGGCTGTTTGGCGTTGGCGGCGGTACTATCATTGTGCCATTGCTCTATATTGTTTTTAGCCAAATGGGCTATAGCCCTGATGTGATTATGCATTTGGCGCTCGGCACATCTTTAGCTACGATTGTGGTGACGTCGATCAGCTCATTGATGGCGCACGATAAAAATGGCGCAGTGATTTGGCCTGTATTTAAAAATTTAGCTCCGCCAATGACGATTGGCTGTTTTGCAGGCGCAGGTATTGCAGGCTGGCTGTCAGGCTTACATCTGCAAATGATTGTCGGTGTGTTTTTACTTTGGGTGGCTTATACCATGTTTATAGGAGCAAAAAAGCCAGTCGATCCCAACAAAACACTGCCATCTACAGGCAAGCAAATTGCAGCAGGTTCGGGCATTGGTGTGGCATCGGCCATCTTCGGTATTGGCGGCGGCAGTATTACGGTACCGTATTTAACGGCAAATGGCGTGGTGATGCAAAAAGCGGTCGGGACGTCTGCCGCTTGCGGTTTACCTATTGCCATTGCTGGGGCATTGGGCTTTATGTTCTTTGGCATGCAACAGCAAATTGAAATTCCAAATACCATTGGCTTTATTCATATTTATGCCTTTTTGGGCATAAGTGTGATGAGTTTCTTTACGGCTAAATATGGTGCGAAAACTGCGCATGCGCTTTCACCAGCAGTACTGAAAAAATGTTTTGCTGTGCTGTTGTGTATTGTTGGATGTTTTTTTCTAGTGAAAGGCATTTTATAGAAGCCGACAGATTACAGTTGCTTCATTCGAAACGTATGCTCTAGTGTGCAACAGCAAGCTAGAGCATTTTTATCTATAGCAATTTAAGTCTTTAAAATTTCAGAGATATTATTTAAAAACTTCATTTTAAAACTGACATTTCAAAGCTCTGTGCTTTTAGAAAAAACATTAATAATCACAATACCCAATAAAATAAAGGCCAAACCAATCATGGCAGGCAGGTCTAAATTTTGTTTAAACACAATCCAGCCCACGCATGAAATAAGCACAATGCCTGCAGCGGACCACATGGCGTAGGCCAATCCCATAGGAATCGATTTAAAGGTCAAACCTAAAAAGAAGAGCGCAATGGCATAGCCCAATACGGTAAAAATAATCGGCACAAGTTCAGTAAAGCCATTACTGGCTTTTAAGGCGGATGTAGCAATCACTTCGGCAATGATTGCGATGAGCAAATATATAAACGACATTGATTTCCTATAGACATTCTATTGCATGGTGCAAGAGGTGCTGTTTTTCATTTCGTAACCAATCTGTACTTTCTGTCGTGGTATCAGTGTGATGTTGAAATGCAAAATGTGGAACATAAATATCCACCTCAAATATCAGCTGTACTGCTTGACCGTTAATAATGACGTTTTGCATCAAATGTGTTTCATCAATAACTTTAAAATGATCAAAGTTAAGTGATTGATCTTGCTGAGAGGAAGTCGTTGTAAGGTGCTTATGCAGACCATCTACAGCGATGGATACTTCAAAGCTTTGAATCACCGTTTCATACATAGTAGGTGCAGATGATATATCGATGCTGGCAACAGTTTGCTGATCTGCAGGTAAACGACTCAGTGCGAAGGCCACATGCTTATCACAAATAATTAAACCGCCATCCATCTGCAATGGTTCATGACTTTCTACATCGAGGGCTGACTGCAACCGCAGGCCTAAAAATAGCCCTTCATGAACTTGCTGACGCCAGTCTTCGACATACACATTGCTTGGAGAGAATTCTAAAATACAGTTGCCAATCGCATGTAGTTTTGCAGGTTCTGGCCATTGCACATAATTTTGATAATTTGAGTGTGCTTTAACATCCCAAGACAATAATTGCTGTTCAGCATCCCAAAGAGTATTTCCAATCCAGCCTTGACGCTCATTCACTGGCGTATTTTCTTGGCTTTTTAAACGTAGATCGATGGTAAAACTACGTGACTGAAACCAATACACAATGTTTTTTTCATCCGTTAATCCATTCGAAAAACTAATGCTTTTACGGCGAAAAGCACCATACAAATAGTCTGGAATAGGGCCTGAAACCTCTTGGCTTGCTGGAAGCTGTACTAAAGCCTGAAATAGATTCATGCGCTTGCTCCTTGTACTTCTGTATTTTCATCCATACCAAATGAGGACAAAGGCACAGCATTTCTAAGACTTAGCTCTCCTGAAGCGATACGTTTTTTGAGATAACTAAAGGTTTGCGCGGTTTGATTAAATAAATGTTCGCCACCAATTAAGGGCTGATATTTGGGCGCTTCAGTAGAATGTACTGGCTCAATAATTGTGTCGTAATTACAGGTACAGAACAGAGGGAAAGAGTAGCGTTCTTCAGAGACTTTTTTAACACGGTGCTTGGTGGCCAAATATTTGCCATTCGACAAAATTTCCATCATGTCGCCAATATTCATCACCAAGGTATTTTCAATCAATGGAATATCCATCCATTCACCTTGTTTATTTAAAACCTGCAAACCTGGTGCAGTCGGCAAGAGAAGTGTAAAGCATTCATAGTCTGTATGTGCGCCAATGCCTTCAGCATCTTTCATTTCAGGGTTATAGGGATAATGGATTAGACGCAGTTGGCTGGTCGCATGGGTAATTTTGCGATCAAAAAAATGCTCATCGACATTCAATGCTAAAGCAAAGGCCTGAAAAATCTGCTCGCTAATACTGCGTAAATGGTGGTAATAATCACTGACTGTACTTTTAAATGTGGCATCATCTGGCCATAAAGTAGGGCCAAGTAAAGGAAATGCCGTAGTTTCGCCGTGGTAATCATAATTGACGTCATAGGCTTCTTTTAAGTCATAGCTGTTGCCTGCAAACTGTTCTTCACCAATTGGCACATAGCCACTGTGATTTTTCGACAGTCCAATATAGTGTTGCATTTTACTGGCGGTATCTTGTTGGAAATAGCGCTTTGCCACCTGAATTAGTGATGTCGCAAAATCAAAATTGAACTGATCACCTTTTAAATAAAGAAAACCAACATCTTTACAGGCTTGATCCAACGCAGAGGCTACTTCTAAACGCTCTGACAATACCGTGCTTTGCATTTTTGAAATATCAACAAGTGGCAAAACATAAGATTCATTCATCTTCGATTCCTATAATGTTGGCCGTCCAACGCTGTAGTACATCATTTAGGCCGTCCTAAAGATGAAGAGGGATTAATCCAGTTATTTTTGCGTACTGACTTGGGTCATACGCGGAATTTTCGGTAGGTTTTCCATCGCTGGGTCGAGCTCGTCTTCCTGCGCATGTACCAAGAAATCCACCCGTTCGCGCAGTTGTTTAAATTCAGGACTCAGCATGAGTTCAGGATTACGGGGACGGGGTAAATCGACCTCAATTATTTCTTTAATTTCACCAGGATTGGCTTTGAGCGCCACAATACGATCCGCCAATAAAATGGCTTCATTCATATCATGTGTCACAAAAATAATAGTGATATCAATGTTTTGCCAAAGATCCATTAAATGTTTTTGCATTTTTTGACGGGTATGCGGGTCAAGCGCGCCAAACGGCTCATCCATCAATAATATTTTGGGTTCATTGACCAATGCGCGGGCAATCGCAACGCGCTGTTTCATTCCGCCAGACAGCTGATGCGGGTACTGATCTTGGTATTTTTCTAAACCAATAATATCAATCCATTCGCGGGCGCTGGATTCAGCCGAGGCATTGCTGGCACCTTTCATTAAAGGGCCAAACATCACATTTTCTTTGACCGTTTTCCATGGAAAAAGCGTGTAGCCTTGAAACACCATGCCACGCTCAGGGCTTGGGCCTTCAATGACTTGGCCATCGACCAGCAATTCACCGCTACTGTAAGGGTCAAGTCCAGCCACAATTCGGCTAAAGGTCGATTTACCGCAACCCGATGGGCCAATCACACAGATAAATTCACGTTTATGAATCTTTAAATCCAACTGATTTAAAATAGTGCGTTCAGTTTTGCCGTGCTTAAAACTTTGTGTAAGTTTTTTTGCTTCTAAAATGACAGGGCGTGCATAAATTGCATCGAAATAAGTGCTGGCATTAAACTCTGTGCTGTTCATTATTTTGCTCCTGCTTTCCATTTAAATAGACGTTGACCGAGTTTCATTAGCACCACATCGCACAGCAAGCCAATCACCCCAATGATGAGGATCGCGGCATAGACATTGTCAAAATTTTGGTAACGCGCTTGTTGAGTAATAAACCACGTAATCCCAGAGGTTGTGCCGATCAGTTCAGAGACAATAAGATAGGTCCAAGCCCAGCCCAGTAATACACGCAAGTCGCGGTAAATGTCAGGAAGCGCTGCCGGAATCACCACATGAAATAAGCTTTTCATTTTATTGGTGCCTAGCGTAAAACCTGCTTCGATCAGGCCACGGTCAACCATCCGTGTGGTATTGGCAATAATTAGAATTTGCTGAAATAGCGTACCAATCACGATAATGGCGATTTTAGGTGCGTCATTAATGCCTAAAATTGCAACGGCTAAGGCACCAAAAGCAGGAGCGGGCAAGTAGCGAAAAAACTCAACAAAGGGTTCGGTCAGTTGTGATATTTTTTGAGAAAAACCGCAAAGAATACCCAGCGGAATACCGATGAGAGAGGCAATAAAAAATGCGCTGAACACAATTTTAATACTGTGCCATAAGCTTTGATGAAACCATGGGGCATCAGGTTGGGCAGGTGGAGTTATAAAAGCCGTAACTAATGCTTTTGCTACTTCGTGCGGTGCAGGTAAATAGATTGGATTGACCAGTTTACCTTGAGGTGGTGCTAAACCTGCATTCACTGCAGATTGTGCTTCGGCATAAAACACCGCTTTGTCTACACGGCTATCGACCTGAAAATATGGCACACTGCCAGACTGCGTAATTTGCACCTGTGAATGCCATAAAAATGGCAAATAACTCACTGCACACCAAATGAGCACAGGAATTAAAAATGATCCGAAGCCGAGCAATAGCTTGCTTTTCGGACTGAGCTCTCTTGCGACATAACCCATACTGACCAAGCCCCAATATTACTTTTTTAATAAAACGTAATACTGTAAAGCAATTAGAATGCCAAAGGCCTGTATGCCGTGATTTATTGGCCTTATGCAAAGTTAGATAGGCTATAAACAGCAAAAAGCCTGCAAAAGAAGCAGGCAATATTAGTTTTTTTGATCGATACTGATGCCAAAATGTGTTTTTATGGCGCAACCAATTGCAAAAAAAGTTTTTTCATTCCTTCACTCGCACCCGCTTTAATCAATTGATACTGCTCAGGTACACGCTGATAATCTGCTTTCGGGTCGATATAAAATGCACGGCAGTTGGCAGGGATTTCGTGAATCAATCCAGCCACAGGATAGACAGCCAGACTCGTGCCAATCACAATAAAAATATCTGCCGTTTGTACACTTAAACTGGCATCTTCATAGGCAGGAACTGCTTCGCCAAACCAGACTACATGTGGCCGTAAAGGATATCCTTCAGGGCATTTGTCGGTGTCTAAGTTTAAATCTGCACCTTCAATGGGGAAAAATTCTTGCGTATATTGCGCCTGAGGGCCGGAGCTTTTTGCGTAACGAATATTGCCATGCAGATGCAGTACATTGTGACTGCCTGCACGTTCATGTAGATCATCAATATTTTGTGTGATGACTTGTACATTAAAAAAATCATCGAGTTCAGCAATCAATTTATGCGCTGCATTTGGCTCTGCGGCTAAAATATGTTTACGGCGTTCATTATAAAAACGCTGTACTAAAGCAGGGTCACGTGCCCAAGCTTCAGGTGTAGCCACATCTTCAATACGATGCTGCTCCCAAAGACCATCACTGTCACGGAAGGTATTGATGCCGCTTTCTGCACTCATGCCAGCACCTGAAAACACCACAATTTTTTGCATAGATATTTAGCCTTATATTTTAAGTTATGAGTCCATTGCCTACGGTTGCATGTATTGAACGAATAATTCAGCGAATTTACTGTACTCAAAATATAGCGATTACTTCAACTCAGCTGATGCAATTCTTGTAGCACCCAATCGACAAATTTTTGTATTTGTGGTGAACTGTCTTGTCTCGAGTGGACTAAATAATATTTTCGGCTACCGTGCAATTTTTTATTTGATGCAATCACCAATTCTTTTTTTCTCAGTTCAGCTTCAATCAGCATTTGTGGAATCAGTGCCATACCCATGCCATGACTGGCTGCCACAGAAAGCATAGAAAATAGTTCATGTCGCTGACCATCAAATGGTTTGGGATGCTGAAGCTGATGGGCTTGAAACCATTCTTGCCAAATACTTGGACGGGTGGTTTGCTGTAATAAGGGCAATTGAAGCAATTCATCATCGCTTAAATTAAAACTGTGATCATCTGTCATTTCCGCAAGTGGAAAGTTGTTTTCAATCAATTTGGGGGAGCAGACGGGAACCACTTCTTCATCCATTAAATAATGCGCTTGAATACCCGGCCAATGCTCAATTTGTTGTTGCGTTCCTGCAAAAATAGCCGCGTCAAAGACATTTTCATTAAATAAAAAAGGTTTGGTACTGGTTTCCAAATGCACGGTAATTTCAGGATGCTGTGCATTTAATTTATTTAATTTTGGCAACAGCCAACGTGTGGCAAAGGTTGGCACAACGCCCAGTTTTAAAGTACCGCCTAAGCCTTTGTGCGTCATGATATCAGAAGTGCTTTTTTCGATACCTTGCAAAAAGGGTTTAATACTTTTTGCATATTGTTTGCCTGCTTCTGTGAGATCGACACCGTGACGCGTTCGGCTAAATAGCGTGACACCTAGATATTCTTCTAGCTGTTGAATTTGGCGTGACACAGCACTTTGAGTAATAAATAACTCTTGAGAAGCGTGCGTATAACTTGCGTGTTTTGCAGCAGATTCAAAGCAAATTAAGCTTTGCAAAGACGGAATATTGCGCCGCATAGATAAAGTCCTTTTTATCGATAGGTATCACAAAATGGCATATAAGAATGATTTTCATATACCACTATAGTCTATAAATAAAGCAATCCGTAGTTCAAATCAGTGGCTAAAGTGCTTAACACGCCGTGAACAAAGCTCAGGTATGCGAAAGGCGCATATCTACATGCAAATTAATCGTTTGAATGAATCACTTTTCACACATAGCATCAAATAAAACAAAGAAAGCCCGAAAAAGCAGAGGATGCGATGAATCAAATGGTCAATGTAAAAAAAACCAAAGTACAATTTAACTGGCAAGATCCGTTTCTTTTGGAACAGCAATTAACTGAAGAAGAACGCATGATCCGTGATACTGCACACGCTTACTGCCAAGAGCGTTTACAGCCACGTGTACTCGAACAATTTCGCCATGAAAAAACTGATGCATCTATTTTCCGAGAAATGGGCGAACTTGGCTTACTTGGCCCAACGATTCCAGAGCAATACGGCGGCGCAGGTCTAAACTATGTTAGCTACGGTCTAGTTGCGCGTGAAATTGAATATGTGGATTCTGGCTACCGCTCAATGGCCAGCGTTCAAAGTTCTTTGGTGATGGTGCCCATTAATGAATTTGGCTCTGAAGCGCAAAAACAGAAATACCTACCAAAACTGGCAACAGGTGAATACATTGGCTGTTTTGGTTTAACTGAACCAGATCATGGCTCTGACCCAGGTAGCATGATTACTCGTGCAAAAAAAGTCGAAGGTGGCTATCGTCTCACGGGTGCAAAAATGTGGATTACCAACAGCCCAATTGCCGACGTGTTTGTTGTTTGGGCGAAAGAAGTATCGCCTGAAGGTAATGTTGGTGACATTCGTGGTTTTATTTTAGAAAAAGGCTGGGAAGGTCTATCCGCTCCTGCAATTCACGGTAAAGTTGGCTTACGTGCATCGATTACCGGTGAAATTGTGATGGACAATGTCTTTGTCCCTGAAGAGAATGCTTTTCCAGAAGTACGTGGTTTAAAAGGTCCATTTACCTGTCTAAATAGTGCTCGTTATGGTATCGCTTGGGGCGCAATGGGCGCCGCAGAATTCTGCTGGCATACAGCGCACCAATATACTATGGACCGTAAACAGTTTGGCCGACCATTGGCAGCGAATCAGCTGATTCAAAAGAAACTGGCAGATATGCAAACTGAGATTGCCATGGGTTTACAAGCTGCGCTTCGATTTGGACGTATGAAAGATGAAGGCATTGCTGCTGTAGAAGGCACATCACTCATTAAACGTAACAACTGTGGCAAGGCTTTAGATATTGCCCGTGTTGCGCGTGACATGATGGGTGGTAACGGCATTTCTGATGAGTTTGGTGTTGCCCGCCATCTGGTCAATCTCGAAGTCGTCAACACGTATGAAGGAACGCATGATGTACATGCACTGATCTTAGGTCGTGCGCAAACAGGCATCGCGGCTTTTAGTAACTAATTGAATTCAATATCAATAGGGCGCTCTGCATAGAGTGCCTTAGAGACTTTTTATGCAAAAATAAACTTAATCAATAAAGGATTCATCGTGAAACACTCTTGTAACTCTGTGCAATAGCCTGAGCAGTGATGAAATAAAAAGAATAAAAAAGGCAAATGTACAGACATAGGAATGCCGATGACTCATTTGGGAAAATGAGGAACAAGGAAATGAATAACGAAATGCAAAACGGAGCAGGAACGCTCAAATTGCCTTCTAACGTGGGCACGATGCATCGGATTACCAGCAACACTTGGAAAATGGCTTTTATTTTTGCCTTTATTTCCTTGGTGATTGATGGTGTAGACATCATGTTGCTGTCATTCAGTCTCACCAGTTTAAAGGCTGAATTTGGTTTAAGTACATTTCAAGCAGGTATGCTTGGTAGCTCTTCTTTAGCAGGGATGGCGCTGGGTGGTATTTCGGGTGGATGGGCGTGCGATAAATTCGGCCGTGTGAAAACCATTGCTTGGTCGGTCGTATTTTTCTCGATCATGACCTGTATCTTAGGCTTTACCCAAAGCTATGAACAATTTTTAATTTTACGTTTTATTGGCGCTTTTGGACTGGGTTCTCTTTACATGGCGTGTAATACGCTGATGGCAGAATATGTGCCAACCAAATATCGCACAACGGTACTTGGGACTTTGCAAACCGGTCAAACCGTGGGTTATATCGTTGCAACGCTGATGGCGGGTGCCATTATTCCAGATCACGGCTGGCGCATGCTATTTTATGTCACCATTATTCCTGCTGCTTTTGCCCTGATCTTTATGCGTTTTGTTCCTGAACCAAAATCTTGGCAGGAAGCAAAAATTGAGCAGATAAAACGCCGTGAATTAAAGCTTGAACCTGTACAGCAGCAAGCTGCAGCCAAGCAAAACTCACCTTCTGAAAGCATTTATAAACGTATTTTTGGACATACCAATCATCGTAAAATGTTCTTCTTTTGGATGTCGACCGCTGCATTTCTACAATTCGGTTATTACGGTGTCAACAACTGGATGCCAACGTATTTAGAAACTGAACTCAGCATGAACTTTAAAGCCATGACTGGCTATATGGTAGGTGCATATACCGCCATGATTTTGGGTAAAATTTTAGCCGGCTATGCCGCTGACAAATTTGGACGTCGTATTACCTTTGTGTTTGGTACGGTAGCTACGGCAGCATTCTTACCGATCATCATTTTCTATAACACACCAACCAACATCGCCTATTTACTCGTAACTTTCGGTTTCCTATACGGTATTCCATACGGTGTAAATGCAACGTATATGGCAGAAAGTTTCTCTACGGATGTACGCGGTACGGCTATTGGCGGTGCTTACAATATGGGACGTTTAGGCGCAGCCATAGCACCAGCAACCATTGGTATGATTGCCGCTGGCGGATCATTCACCATGGCCTTTATTGTAATGGGTGCTGCGTACTTTATTGCAGGTGTTATTCCGGGCTTGTTCATTCGTGAACGTCAATATGATCCCCAGCAAGCATCACTTTCTTCAGATGCGGAAAAAGAAAAACTGGCAAGTGTAGAAACATATGTTGATGATGCAGAACAAAAAGCATCTGAAAAAACTGCAACAGTAAAATAATTAAAAGATCTGTGCCATAGCTCAATACTATGGCACATCTGGAGTGAACTATGGGTGCATTAAAAGGAATTCGCGTATTGGACTTAAGCCGTGTTTTAGCAGGTCCTTGGTGCGGTCAAATTTTGGCTGATTTAGGTGCAGACGTAATCAAAATTGAGCGTCCAAAAGTGGGTGATGATACACGTATGTGGGGACCACCTTGGATGCCAAATCAGCAAGGTCAAGCGACGAAAGAATCAGGCTACTACCAATGTGCGAACCGCAATAAATATTCTGTAGCCATTGATATTGCTAGTGAAGAAGGGCAAGCGCTAGTCCGTGAAATTGCTAAAACGGCAGATGTCGTGATTGAAAACTACAAAGCAGGCTCACTTGCCAAATATGGTTTGGATTATGCATCGCTCAGTGCGCTAAATCCAAATATCGTATATTGCTCAATTACAGGTTTTGGTCAGGATGGTCCACGTGCGGAAGAACCAGGCTATGACTTTATTATTCAAGGCATGTCAGGTCTGATGAGTATTACTGGTGAATCTGATGATGTAATCGGTGGTGGCGCACAAAAGGTGGGGGTCGCTGTAGTCGATATTCAGACCGGACTGTACTCAACGATTGCCATTCAGGCGGCATTGTTGGCGCGGCAGCATACAGGACGCGGTCAATATATCGATATGTCATTACTCGATGTACAGGTGGCGGCTTTGGCCAATCAAGGTATGAACTATTTGACCTCGGGTAAAGCACCTAAACGTATGGGAAATAATCACCCGAATATCGTACCCTATCAAACCTTTAAAGCTAAAGATAAAGAATTTATTATTGCCTGTGGTAATGACAAACAATTTAAAGATTTGTGTATTGCGATTGGCTATAAAGAACTGCTAGATCAGCCGAACTATTTACGTAATCAAGATCGAGTGAAGCACCGTGAGGAATTAATTCCATTATTGAGTGCCTATTTTCTGACTCAAGATGCTCAAGTTTGGGTTGATGCGATTCATGCGGTAAAAGTGCCAGTGGGTGTAATCAACTCTGTAGAAGACGCATTAAATGAACCGCAAATTCAACATCGTCAAATGGTGGTAAATATTCCACATGCTTTAAATCATGATTTTAAAGTGATTGGATCACCGATGAAATTATCTGATACGCCTGTAGAATACCGTCATGCACCGCCGCAGTTAGGGCAGCACACAATCGAAATTTTGTCCCAATTTAAAACTGAAGCTGAATTAAATGAATTGGCTGCACAAGGCATCATTGATCAACTCAATCATCCTGCAGCTTAAAATTCCATGGGATTATTCTTCAAACTATTCTTCAATATCTGGTCTTAAACGCCTATGTGGAATGAGTGGAGTTAAAAGTTTAGACCGAAGGACTCCAATACTTCGGTCTTTTTCAATATCAATATTCATTTACGGAGTGCTTTTAATGTTAATTTTCTAGATAAAGTATAATTATTCATTAAAGCTTGGGCCTGCAATACGGTCTTTATTTTTCGTATGAAAGAGATGTCCATACTTTTGCGCCTTGATATTTTTTCTTTAAGCTATAACTTTAAAATTCTGGAATCCACAAACCAATTTCCGCAATGCTGCAGGCAATAAGCATTTATATACCTATTTTTCAAGTCTACTAATTGCACAGAAAGATCTCGATACCACCTCCATTGGCGAGAGTATAAGTCTTTATATCCTTAATACGCTGAGTTGTAACATCTGCATTAGAAATCGTAGAACTAAAGCCAATGATTAAACTAAAAAGTAATATTGATCCGTTTTTTATATAGATGAATCATTCTTCTAATTGTCCATTTATTTTAAGAACGGACATTAAATCAAAGCCTTCAAACGAAATAAAGCCCTGCACAATGGCAAGGCTCTATTTTAATAACATTACATTGAATTTGTTCAGCTGCTTATTATTGCTGTATAAAATTCTGCAAAGCCTGATTAAATGCATCTGGCTGTTCGATGTTTGAAATATGCGATGCATTAATTTCAAATAATTGGCTATTTGCAATGCGTTCTTGCATGAATTGACCATCTGCAACTGTAGTTACAGGGTCTTGTTGACCTGCAATAATCAATACTGGGATGTGAATAGACGAGATTTCATTGCGTAAATCCGCTTTAGCCAAAGCTTCACAACAACTTGCATAACCTTCTGGGCTGCCAGCTCCGAGGTCGTTACTCAAAGATTGTACAGTTGCCGTGTTACTTTGGATAAAGGGTTCTGTAAACCATCGTGATGCTGCTGTTTCTGCAATTGGTTTCAAACCTTGTTGACGGACTAACTGCGCACGTTCATTCCAAGCTGATTCTTGCCCAATTTTTGCAGCGGTATTGCATATAATGACATGGTTAAAGCGTTTAGGATGATGTATTGCAAGCCATTGGCCTGTTAAACCACCCATCGATATTCCACAAAATGCGGCTTGTTGAATACTTAAATGATCCAATAAATGGATGACATCTGTACCCAATTGATCAAGGCTATATGGCCCTTGGGGGGAAGAAGATGCACCATGGCCACGTGTATCATAACAAATGACAAAATAATCCTGCTGCAGCGCCTCTATCTGAGGCTGCCACATGCTGAACTTTGTGCCTAAAGAGTTAGAAAAGACAATCGCAGGTTGTGTGTGGTCACCAAAAGTTGCGTAATTAATCGTTGCATCATTGGATATAAATGTAGGCATGTTTTGAATCCTTAATTTTATAAATCCCCTAAATCCCCCTATAAGAAGGAGGACTTTTATTGAGGATTAAACACGTTCAATAATCAAAGCGATGCCTTGACCGACACCAATGCACATCGAACAGAGGGCATATTGACCTGAAATTGCCTCAAGTTGATTTAACGCAGTCGTCACTAAACGAGCTCCAGATGCACCTAAAGGATGCCCCAAAGCAATAGCGCCACCGTTTGGATTGACATGTTTAGCGCCATCTTCTAAACCTAGTTCACGGGTAACCGCTAAGGCTTGAGCCGCAAAAGCTTCATTCAGCTCGATCACATCCATTTGTTCAAGGCTTAGACCTGTTTGAGCTAATAGCTTTTTGATGGCAGGCGCAGGACCAAAGCCCATGATTTTGGGTTCAACACCCACCACCGTTGCCGCAATAATTTTGGCTCGTGGCTTTAACTTAAATTTGTTAACAGCATCATCTGAAGCAATCAGTAGTGCAGCCGCACCATCATTGATCCCTGAAGCATTGCCCGCTGTTACCGTCCCATCTGCTTTCACCACAGGTTTGAGTTTTGCCAAACCTTCTGCTGTCGTCGATGCGCGTGGATGCTCATCTGTATCGACTATCAGTGGGTCGCCTTTACGCTGAGGAGTGACGACAGGGATGATTTCTTTCTCAAAAAAACCATTGGCTTGTGCAGCGGCTGTACGGCGCTGACTTTCTAAGGCAAAAGCATCTTGATCTTCACGGTTAATATTGAATTGTTCTGCCACATTTTCAGCGGTTTGAGGCATGGTTTCCACGCCATACATTTGCTTAAGGATTGGATTGATAAAGCGCCACCCCATCGTGGTGTCTTCAATCTTTTGGCTGCGTCCATAAGCACTTTCCGATTTACCCATAACAAAGGGTGCACGGGACATACTCTCAACACCGCCGGCAATAATTAAGTCTGCTTCATTTGCCTTAATTGCACGGGCTGCCATCGCAATTGCATCAAGTGATGAACCACAAAGTCGGTTCACAGTTGTAGCAGGAACTTGAAAAGGTACACCTGCGAGTAGCGACGACATTCGTGCAACATTACGGTTATCTTCACCGGCTTGGTTCGCACAGCCGTAAATCACGTCATCAACAGACTCCCAAGCAATACTTGGATTTCGCTGCATCAGTGCCTTAATGGGTAAAGCACCTAGGTCGTCGGTACGCATTGCTGCTAAACCGCCCGCATAGCGACCGAAAGGGGTGCGGATTGCATCAATAATATAGGCATTTTTCATTTTATAAATCCTAAAAAACTCAGCTCCTCCCTTTTAACGGGAGGTTGGGAGGGATTTACAGGAAGTTAATTTTTGAATATTAATCCTCCCTAAATCCCTCCTTTAATCAAGGAGGGACTTTTTGCTTTAAGCAGTCGCATCAATCAGCTTCGCACCTGTCATTGACTGTAATTCGTCAAAGCTCAGGCCCTCAACTTTTTCAATGACTTTCATGCCTTCAACCGTCACATCAATGACGCACAAATCTGTGTAAATACGATCGACACATTGCAGGCCTGTCGCAGGGTATGACAACTCAGCGACAATTTTCGGTTCACCTTTTTTGGTCACATGGTCTGTAGTAATAAAGACTTTTTTCGCCCCAACAGCCAAATCCATTGCACCACCTACAGCAGGAATTGCATCTGGCGCACCAGTATGCCAATTTGCTAAGTCACCATTTTGGGCAACCTGAAAAGCGCCTAATACTGCAATATCTAAATGCCCGCCACGCATCATGGCAAAAGAGTCACCGTGATGAAAAAAGCAGCCACCCGTTTGCATAGTGACAAACTCTTTTCCTGCATTAATTAATTCAGGGTCTTCTTCGCCTTTAGCCGGAGGAGGACCAAAAGCCAAAAGTCCATTTTCTGAATGTAGAAATACATCTTTGTCTGTTGGTAAATAATTTGAAATTTTAGTGGGTAAGCCAATGCCTAAATTGACATAAGCACCATCTGGAATATCCTGTGCAACACGTTCTGCAATTTGATCACGGGTTAATTTGGTATAGCTCATGGTTCTTTCCTCACGTGATTTATGCAGATTGCTCAAGCTGTGCAGATTGAACAGCCACGACATGTTGTACAAAAATACCAGGGGTAATAATGTGCTCTGGGTCCAATGCACCAAGTTCAACAACTTCAGAAACTTGAGCAATTGTCACATCTGCTGCCATAGCCATAATGGGGCCAAAGTTACGCGCTGATTTGTTGTAAACCAAGTTGCCCCAGCGGTCGCCCTGATGAGCTTTGATTAAAGCAAAATCAGCTTTAATTGGATTTTCGAGGACAAAATCTTTGCCTTCATAATTGAGTGTAGGTTTGCCTTCTGCCAACAACGTACCAAAACCTGTTGGTGTATAAATTGGACCCAAACCCATGCCTGCCGCCTGAATACGGCAAGCCAAATTACCTTGTGGTACAAGCTCAAGTTCTATTTTTCCTGCACGGTATAGCTCATCGAACACCCAAGAGTCCGATTGGCGAGGGAAAGAACAGATCATCTTACGGACAGCACCAGCTTTGAGTAATTTAGCCAATCCATAGTCACCATTACCTGCATTGTTGTTGACGATGATGAGATCTTTGATGCCAAGTTCTATCAATCCATCAATCAGTTCAGCAGGCTGACCAGCCGTACCGAAGCCGCCGATCATAATGGTTGATCCATCCTTAATTTGAGAAAGTGCTTCTGTTAAGGAAGCGGTACTTTTATCAATCATGCTACGATCCTTCATCAAGAACGATAAAACTATTTACCTGACTAACCACTTCAGTCATGTAAGGCAGATAATCTTTTATTTCAAACATTTACAAACTTAAAAATGCAGATCAATGGACTTCAATCATGTGCTACACAATTGGAATCCAATCGCATCAGCTATCATCACTACGAACAGAAGAGGGATGACGATTTAAAGCCATAACTTCAATATTCATATACGGGTAAAGGGGTAATCCTTGTAAAATGTTGTGTAACTCTTCATTGCTTTCAACATCAAAAATACTGATATTTGAATATTGACCAGTAATGCGCCAGATATGGCGCCATTTACCTTGACGTTGTACATCTTGTGAATATGCCTTTTCTACAGCTTTAATTTCATTGGCTTTTTCGACTGGCATATCTAATGGAATATTGACATCCATGCGTACTTGGAAAAGCATTTCTCACTCCTAGCTAAATGTTATTTGCGACGTAAGTCATCAATTTTGTTTTCATCAATTTCAATCCCTAAACCCGCTGTGGTCGGAATCTTGAGTTCGAAATCTTGATATTGAAGTGGGGTTTTTAAAATTTCTTCAGTTAGCAGCAATGGACCAAAAAGCTCTGTGCCATAAGCTAAATTGTCAAATGTAGAAAATGCATGTGCCGATGCAATAGTGCCCACAGGGCCTTCAAGCATGGTTCCACCATATAAATCGATACCCGCAAGTTTGGCGATTTTAGAAACCTCACAACCTTCGATTAAACCGCCAGACTGTGCAACTTTGACTGCAAAAACAGATGCAGAATTGTGCCGCGCAAGTTGATATGCCGTTTGCGGGCCCATCAGTGATTCATCTGCCATAATGGCTATATCAAAACGACGAGTTAAACGGCGCATCGCGTCAATGTTATCGATCGCGCAAGGCTGCTCAATCAGATCAACACCACCATCTTGTAACAATTGAATGCCTTTAATGGCATCTAGTTCAGACCATGCACGGTTGACATCCACACGAATAGAAATGTCCGAACCTAACGCTTTTTTTATGGCTAATACATGCTCAACATCAGCTTCAACGGGGCGTGAACCGATTTTAAGTTTGAAAATATTATGTCGTTTTGCCGCAATCATTTTTTGTGCTTCGGCAATGTCTTTTTCTGTATTGCCAGACGCAAGTACCCAAAGAACAGGTAAGCTGTCACGTAAGCGCCCGCCCAATACTTCGCTTAAAGGCAAATTTAAACGCTGCGCCAAAATATCGAGTAGCGCCGTTTGAATGGCACATTTAGCAAAGCGATTGCCGTTAATATTACGTTTAATGGCTTGCATGGTTTGAGCAACATTCAAACCAGTGAGGGTTTTCAGTAAAGGACTAAAATAAGTTTCAATATTGGTACGAATGCTTTCAGGGCTTTCTTCACCATAGCCTAGACCACCAATCGTCGTCGCTTCACCCCAACCGATATAACCATCTTCGGTAGTGATTTTAATCAAAACAAGGGTTTGCGTTTGCATGGTTGCAACAGCCATCTTGTGCGGACGGATTGTTGGGATTTCCACGAGCAGGGTTTCAATCGACTTATACATCTTGCATATTTCTTATCTATCCAACTATTTATATACCCTAATTTAATGTAATATCTTTAACTAGAGCGATTTTGGTATTTTTAGATACTTAAAAGGTATATAAATGGAATTAAGGCACTTACGTTACTTTGTCACCGTGGTTGAAGAGCAAAGTATTACCAAGGCAGCAGAAAAATTATGTATTGCTCAGCCACCTTTGAGCCGCCAAATTCAAAAACTTGAAGAAGAACTGGGGATTACCTTGTTTGAGCGTGGTTCTAGACCCGTGAAAACCACAGAAGCAGGTATGTTTTTTTATGAGCATGCTGTACAGATATTGACGCATACCGCCCAGGCCACAACCATGGCACAGCGAATTAATGCCGTCGATAAAACTGTCCGTATTGGTTATGTCAGTTCGCTTTTATACGCATTATTGCCGAAAATTATTTATTTATTTCGACAACGCAACCCAGATATTCATGTTGAACTCATAGAATGTGGTACACGCGACCAGATTGAAGCTTTAAAAACCGGTCGAATTGATATTGGTTTTGGACGACTTCGCTTAACCGATCCGTCCATTAAACGTGTTTTATTAAGAAAAGAAGCGCTACGTTTAGCTATTCATAAAAACCATCATTTGGCTGAATTTAAAGACAAAGGCATTTATCTTTCTCAAATTTTAGATGAACCAATTTTTGCCTACCCTACGACACCTAAACCGAATTTTTCCACCCTCATCCAATCCATTTTTACCGAATTAGGACTTGTACCTAAACATTTAACCGAAGTGCGTGAAATTCATATGGCTTTGGGCTTGGTGGCGTCGGGAGAGGGCATTTCTCTGATCCCTGAAAGTGCCAGTGATATTGGCATGAAAAATTTGATGTATATCCCAATCTTAGATTTGGAAGCCTATAGTCCAATCTCTTTGTCGGTGCGCAATATGGATCATAGTAATTACATTCCAAAGATACTGGATTGCATTCGTGAAGTCTTTGTTGAAGAAAATATCGATCTGCGCGCCATCGATGCAGATGCATAACTAAGTCAAGGTTTCATGGTCGATGTAACACAAGATCCACTATTCAGATGATAGGGTCTTATGGAATATCAATCACTTCAGCCCAAAGCATCCTGATAAATACAAGACTGAGCTATTTCAAAAACCTTTTCATCTTCAATATTCAATTGATCATATTGCTGCATTTTTTGAATCATCCATTCAAAATCTGACGTTTGTGGCGCTTGGCTCTTGCCAAAATTTTGAATGATTCTTTTGATCCGATGAAAAGCCTCGACGTGAATCTGCTCAGAACAATCAAAACGGATGATGTGATATTGCTTTAACAAAGAAAATATTTCAGAAAAATGCGTTTGTTGAAGCAGATCGTTTTGGGCTTTTTGGATGGCAAGATTGATTGCGTTTAAGGTATTAGGATGTTTTTCTGCCCAATCATGGGTAAAAGCTAAAACCTTATCAGGAATATGATCAATAATATCTTGGCTATTGACGATAATACGACTATAGCCTTGTATTTCAGCTTGCGTATTCCACGGCTCTCCGACACAGAATACATCAATTCGTTGCGTTGATATTGCTTCGACCATATAAGGCGGTGGTAAAGTTGAAAACGTTTGCGTTTGAGCAATTTCTGTGTCTGCAAGTGCCAGCCATTCTCTTAGAATATAATGATGAATCGAATGCTGAAAAACATGCGCCAACTGAATCGTTTGATTCTGTTTTATCGCCGATGCAATTTTCTCTGCTGAATTTTTTGGTAGATCTAATGCATGGATATTTAATTCATAGCACAGCTTTTGACTCAAACTAATATAAGCACAATTAGTACTGAGCGTCATTGATGTTTGCAAAGAGATGCCGAGATGGTCTTTGCCCGTCACAGACGCAGGCAGCATGGCCGATAAACAATGGGCAGCATCTAAAAAACCAAAAGCTAGACGGTCGCGTAAACTTGCCCAAGACGGTTCTTGAGTCAGTGTGACATTTAACCCTTGTTCAGCAAAATAACCTTGATGTTCTGCCCAGAGCAAAGCAGCACAGTCAAGTAAAGGAATATAGCCCAATTGAATATCTGTTTTTTCAAGCTTTTGCATGGTTTATTCCTTAAATTGAGACTGTAACAGCGCTTGCGCATCAAGCAGTCGGCGCGCCATTTCACCCATCGTCATACGGTGACTCATGGCATTTTTTCTCAGCAAATTAAATGCTTGATCTTCGGTTAAACCATGCATTTGTATTAAAAGCACTTTGGCTTTTTCAATATCTTTTCGATCGGCCAGTTTGCACTTGGTTTCAGCCAAATCATTCAGTAGTTTTTTATGCTTTTTATATTGTTCAATCGAAATTTCTAAAATGCTATTCAAACGTGCAGGGTCAATACCATCGACAATATATGCTGTCACACCCGCATCAATCGCGCTTCGGATAATTTCGAGACTCGAATTTTTAGTGAATAGAACAGTCGGTAAGTCAAATTGGCTGACACAGCTTTCAATGACATCGCGATGCGGATGATCCATATCCAATAAAATCACATCTGCCTGAATATTTTGCAGATATGACATATTTAAATGATCAATCATAAAACTGGCGACCACATCAAAGTCATGCTGAATTAATGAGGCTTGAATAAATTCAGCGCGTTCTTGATCATCATCAATCAGGGCTATTTTTAGTTTTGGCATGCAAACACTCAGACAGAGCCAAACAAATACGTATTGAGCTTGCTAAGCAAATTAGATGCCAAATCTAAAGGCAATACAAAATTTAAATCAGCTTCTAAGTTTGAGCAAAGTTATATTCGCATTTTCAAATTGAACCATTTCCGTGCACTGATCTTGTGCAGGACTGAACCACGCTTGAACATTTAGCTGCATCTCTATAGGCACATTGACTATCTATTTACCTTAATTCGCTTAATTTCTGACAAGTCGGCGTTCAAAGCTGCAATGTAAAGATGAATTGAAGTCGAAAATAAAAACTTGGCATGGCTCGTGCTTAATACTTGTTGAGTCAATGAAGACTCTAAAAATTTGTTAGACGGCCAACGACGTCCGTTCTGATCGACTCTGTTATGTGTTAGCGACATAACCGAGTAATTCATGCGTTCAGTTCAGTCAGGAGAAGGTTATGTCTTCAAATTTAAATGCCAAAAAAGCCACAAAAATAAGTCTATTTAATTTTTCTTCAGCAGCAATGCAGGCCTTCCACATGAGTTGGCTCGCATTCTTTGTTTGCTTCTTTGCATGGTTTGCCTGTGCGCCTTTGATGCCAGTGATTGCAGGTGAATTTAATCTAACAAAAGACCAAATCGCTAATATTAATATTGCTGCGGTTGCAATCACCATTTTAGTTCGTCTGATCGTTGGGCCTTTATGTGATAAATACGGCCCGCGTAAAACATATACAGCATTATTAATTGTCGGCAGCATCCCAGTCTTTGGGGTTGCATCTGCGAATAGCTATGAATCTTTTCTTTTCTTCCGCTTGCTGATCGGTGCGATCGGCGCAAGCTTTGTCATCACGCAATACCACACTAGCATTATGTTTGCGCCTAATGTGGTGGGTACAGCCAATGCGGCAACCGCAGGCTGGGGTAATGCAGGCGGCGGTGCAACTCAAGCCCTCATGCCTTTATTGCTTAGCGCACTCGTTATGTTTGGTGTAGAGCAAGCGATGGGCTGGCGCATTGCGCTGATTGTACCGGGTGTGATGATGTTGATCGTAGGCGCGCTGTATTGGAAATTTACCCAAGACTGCCCGCAAGGCAACTTTAAAGAACTGCGTGAACAAGGCGTTGCAGTCGGTTCAGATAAAAAAGGCGGTGTAGCCATTCTCATGCACGCTGCACGTAACTATCGCGTATGGATTTTATTTGGCGCTTATGCAGCTTGCTTTGGTATAGAAATCTTTATTCACAACATTATTGCGCTGTATTACGTCGACAACTTCCAATTTGGATTAAAAGAAGCGGGTATGGCAGCAGGGATCTTCGGTCTATTGGCACTGTTTGCCCGCGCGCTCGGCGGCATTGTTTCAGACAAAGTCGCGACTACCAAAGGCTTGGATGGCCGTACCAAAGTTCTGTTTGCGATGATTCTGCTAGAAGGACTGTTTTTAATACTGTTCTCGCAAATGAGCACGCCAATCTTCGCCATTCTTGCCATGACAGTCTTTGCGCTCTTCACCCATATGGCGTGCGGCGCAACCTATGCCTTGGTGCCATTCATTGACCGTGATGCTTTAGGCGGCGTGGCAGGCATTATCGGCGCAGGCGGTAACGTAGGTGCAGTGGCTGCAGGTTTTTTGCTTAAAGGCATGCTGGATATACAAACCACGCTAATGGTGCTTGGCGGTTTGGTGGTGATTGCAGCCAGCTGTGTACTGATGATCCGCTTCTCTGTAGAGCATAAAGAAAAAGAACAGCGTTTGTTTGAACAAGCTGTGAATGAAAGAAATCTAGCTGAAGCTCAAAACTAATACTGAAAGTTGCCTCTAAACAAAACATAGCGCTTTAGGGGCAAACAAAAAAAATATTGCGGAGTAAGAATATGAAAATCATGATGATTGGACATGGCATGGTTGGCCACAAGTTTATCGAATCTGTACTGGAACACGCAGGTGATGATGTTGAATTAACCATTTTAGCTGAAGAGCCGCGTCTTGCTTATGACCGTGTGCATTTAACTGAATACTTCAGCGGCAAGTCAGCGAAAGACTTAACCCTGTGCCGCAGCGACTTTGCTGATGCATACGGTATAGATTTACGCCTGAGCACCAAAGCGGTTGAAATTGATCAGCGTAATAAAACGGTCACGACCAATCACGGTGATATTCTTTCTTTTGACAAGCTGGTGCTCGCAACAGGTTCATATGCATTTGTGCCGCCAATTCCAGGCAATGAGCGTGAAAACTGCTTTGTGTACCGTACCATTGAAGACTTGGATGCCATCCGTGCCGCAAGCTTCAATGCTAAAACAGGTGTGGTGATCGGCGGCGGTTTATTGGGTTTAGAAGCAGCAAAAGCGCTGCGTGATTTAAACTTAGAAACCCATGTTGTTGAATTTGCACCACGCTTAATGGCAGTTCAGATTGATGATCTAGGCGGTAAAGTTTTACGCTCTAAAATTGAAAATCTAGGTGTTAAAGTCCATACGCAAAAAGCGACATCTTGCATCGAAGATGGTGCAAATGCGAAGCACGTGATGAAGTTTGGTGATGGTTCTGAACTGGAAACCGATATCATCTTATTCTCTGCAGGTATCCGCCCGCGCGATGAATTAGCGCGCCAAAGCGGTCTAGCGATTGGTGAACGTGGCGGTATTGCGATTAACGATTATTGCCAAACTTCAAACCCTGACATTTATGCCATTGGTGAATGTGCGCTTTGGCAGAATAAAATTTATGGCTTAGTTGCACCGGGCTATGACATGGCGCGTATTGCAGCAAAGCATGTGATGGAACAAAACTGCACGCTTTTCGCTGGTGCGGATATGAGCACCAAGCTGAAACTGATGGGTGTTGATGTTGCATCTGTTGGCGATGCGCATGCAATGACACCAAATTCTTTAAGTTATTTCTATGCAGATGAAGCAGCTCAGGTTTATAAAAAAATTGTCGTGAATGCAGAGAAAACTAAGCTGCTAGGTGCAGTATTGGTGGGCTGTGCTAAAGAATACAATGACCTGCTGCAAATGATGCTGAATGGCTTAGAAGTTCCAGAAAGCCCAGAAAGCCTAATCATGCCTGGTTATGCACAATCTGCAGGTAAATCGGGCGGAAGCGGTGTCGATCTGCTGCCAGACAGCGCAACGATTTGTTCATGTAACAACGTCTCTAAAGCAGATATTTGTTCAGCCATTGCAGACGGATCGACCTCTTTAGGCGCATTGAAAAAATGTACTAAAGCTGCAACAGCTTGCGGCGGCTGTGCGCCATTAGTCACTCAAGTACTTAAATCGGAGCTTCAGCGTCAAGGTGTAACTGTAAATAACCATTTATGTGAACACTTTGCTTATTCACGCCAAGAGCTCTATCACTTGGTACGTGTGAACGAAATCAAAACCTTTGATGACCTGATTCAACAGCATGGCCATGGTTTAGGCTGTGATATCTGTAAACCGACGGCAGCCAATATCCTAGCGTCATGCTGGAATGACTTTGTACTTAAACCAAGCCATGCGGGCTTGCAAGACAGTAATGACTACTACCTCGGCAATATTCAAAAAGACGGTTCATATTCGGTTGTACCGCGTATGGCGGGCGGTGAAGTTACTCCGGACGGATTAATTGCCGTGGGTCAAATTGCCAAAGAATATGGTCTATATACCAAACTTACAGGCGGTCAGCGTGTTGATATGTTTGGTGCACAAGTGCATCAACTGCCTGAAATCTGGGAAAAATTGATTGCTGCTGGTTTTGAGTCTGGCCATGCCTACGGCAAATCACTGCGTACGGTGAAATCTTGTGTCGGCAGTACTTGGTGCCGTTATGGCGTGGACGATTCAGTCGGCTTGGCGATTTTTTTAGAGAACCGCTACAAAGGCCTTCGCTCACCGCACAAACTGAAAATGGCTGTGTCGGGCTGTACCCGTGAATGTGCTGAGGCGCAAAGTAAAGATGTTGGCGTGATTGCGACAGAAAAGGGCTGGAACCTTTATGTATGCGGTAACGGCGGTATGAAACCGCGTCATGCAGAATTATTGGCTTCTGACTTAGATACGCAAACATTGATCAAATACATTGACCGTTTCTTTATGTTCTACATTCAAACAGCAGACCGTTTGCAGCGTACTTCTGTATGGCGCGACAACATGGAAGGCGGTTTAGATTACCTGAAAGATGTCGTTGTGAATGATTCGCTTGGCGTAGCGGGTGAACTTGAACGCCGTATGAGCCATGTTGTGGGGACATATCAAGATGAATGGCGTACCGCTGTAGAAGATCCTGAAGTACGTAAACGCTTTGTGACTTTCGTGAATGCAAAAGCAGAACAGCAAAATGATCCGCATATTCAGTTTGCATCCGTTCGCGGTCAAATCAGACCCAAAACAGAAGCTGAACGCGATTCGTCACGCATTCCAGTGGTTGAAGCTTAATCACAGCAATAGAGATCTTACGAAAGTTAAAATTAAAATTTTCCATTATTTTTCAAAGTATAAATTCCTTTACTTAGACCTTATATGGCTCAGGTAGAAGGCTAGGATGAAGAGTTTTAACAAATACCTCTCCCTAACCCTCTCCTAAAAGGAGAGGGAATTTAGATCTAAATGAATTTATGGATAAAAAGAACTTCTGTAAGAGATCTAATAAAGCTAAAGAATGATAAGAGGAACTTAAAGATGACAGTTTTAAAAGAAATGAATGATTTAGACTGGTTTGATATTTGTGCATTAGATGATATTACGCCAAATACAGGTGTGGGCGCACTGATTGAAAATCAGCAAATTGCGATATTCCGTGTCGGTGAAGAAAAGCGGGTTTATGCACTGAGCAATCAAGATCCGTTTAGTCAAGCCTATGTTATGTCCCGCGGTATTATTGGTGACTTGCAGGGTGAGCGTGTTGTGGCATCACCCATTTATAAACAGCATTTCAGCCTTGCTACTGGACGCTGCTTAGAAGATAAAGACCAAAAACTCCTGGTTTTTCCAAGCAAAATTGAAAATGGCCGTGTGCTGATTAGTCCAACTGCTCAAAAAACCTATATTACCAATAACGCGCCATCGTCTGAGTTGATGAAACTTGTTTTGGTCGGCAATGGCTTAGCAGGTATGCGTTGCTTAGAAGATCTGCTGGATATGGCGCCAGAGCGTTATGAAATTACGGTCATTGGTGAAGAACCTTGGGGTAATTACAACCGAATTATGCTTTCACCTGTGCTTTCAGGTGATAAAACCATTGAAGATATCATGCTGCATTCACATGCTTGGTATAAAGACAAAAATATCCGTTTTGTAGCAGGTGATGCGGCGGTACGCATAGACCGTCCGCGCAAGCAGGTATACACAGAAAAAGGCTTGGTCATCGATTATGACCGTCTGATTTTAGCGACAGGTTCTAAGCCATTTATTCCGCCTATACCGGGAACTGACTTAAAAGGTGTTCTCAGCTTCCGTGATATTTATGATGTAAACCGCATGCTGGATTACTGTAAATCTAAGCAAAATGCAGTGGTGATTGGCGGCGGTTTACTTGGCCTAGAGGCTGCGTATGGCCTGAAACAGCGTGGCATGAATGTCACAGTACTGCATTTGATGGATCGTATTATGGACCGTCAGTTAGATGAAAAAGCCAGCTTAATGCTCAATCATGCGATTGAACAAAAAGGTATAAAAATCATGACCGCAGCAAATACCCAAGAGTTGATGGGTGAAGATGGCCATGTGAAGCAGCTGCGTTTGCAAGACGGTACTGTTTTAGATGCAGATCTTGTGGTTTTTGCGGTGGGTATTCGTCCGAATATTGAGCTTGCGCAAAGTGCAGGACTGCGCTGCGGCCGCGGTGTCATGGTGAATGACACCATGCAAACTTTTGATCCGAGTATTTATGCGGTGGGTGAATGTATTGAACACCGAAGCCAAACTTTCGGTTTAGTTGAACCGCTTTGGGGACAGGCATTCATTTGTGCATCGCATTTGGCCGAACATGGCAGCTTAACCTTCAAAGCGCCTACGGTTCCGACGCAGTTAAAAGTCAGCGGCTGTGATGTTTTTTCTGCAGGCAACTTTGAACCGTTGGATGATTTTGAAGACATTATTTTGAATGATGAAAAACGCCAAATCTATAAACGCATTATTATTCAAAAAGATAGAGTGATTGGTGCTGTGCTGTTTGGCGATACTGAAGACGGGGCATGGTATGCAGAATTGATTTCAGATCAAACTCCAATTTCAAGTATCCGAAACAAATTGCTGTTTGGTAAGGATTTTGCATTAAAGAAAGCAGGGTAATGCGTCTTTAATTTTGAAAGTCCCTTCTCCCACTGGGAGAAGGTTAGGATGAGGGGGCTTTTCATATAAATCCTCTCCCACTTGCGGAACTATGTTCCTCATCCTTTAAAAGGAGAGGAAACTTCCTATATGAATTAAGTGTTGATTAAAAATCTACTTATGCAAGTAGTCTAATATTAAAAATTATTGCAATACCTCGTTAGAATTGGAAAAGGAGCCAGCAGAAGTGAATAGCATCCCGATAGTGGAACTGCATAGCTCCACAGAAAATAAAATTAAAACAACGCAAACCACTTGTCCATATTGCGGTGTCGGCTGCGGCGTGAGCGCAACAGTTGAACAGACAGCTTTAGGGCAAAAAGTGAGCGTGACTGGCGATGCGAACCATCCATCAAACTATGGCAAGCTGTGCATTAAAGGCAGTAACTTAGCCGATACGATTGGATTAGAAACACGTGTTTTACAGCCGATGCTTGGGCGTCAAACATCACCATTTCATACTCGTCAGGCTACAGATTGGAACACAGCAACAGCACTGATTGCCAAAAAATTTCAGCAATGTATAGATCTTTACGGACGTGAAAGCATCGCTTTTTATGTGTCGGGCCAACTGCTGACGGAGGATTACTATGCCGTTAACAAATTTGTCAAAGGCTATTTAGGTACTGCAAATATTGACACCAATTCACGGCTTTGCATGTCATCGGCTGTGGCGGCACATAAGCGTGCATTTGGTGAAGACCTTGTACCAGCAAGCTATGAAGACTTTGAGCATACAGATATGGTGGTGCTGGTCGGATCCAATACAGCATGGTGCCATCCCGTGCTGTATCAGCGCATTATGAAAGCCAAAGAAGAACGTGATTTGTTCGTGGTGGTCATTGATCCGCGCTTTACCAGTACCTGTGAGGCTGCAGATTTGCATTTGCCAATTTTACCGGGGCAAGATGTCGCACTGTTCAACGGTTTGCTGCAGTATTTAGTACAAAATAATCATAGTGATGTAAATTTTATCACCAAACATACTCAAGGTTTGGCGCAAGCGCTGGAGCAAAGTAAAACAGAAGCTTCTATGACAGCAGTTGCTGAGCGTACAGGTATTTCTTTAGAAAAATTACAGCTATTTTTTGAAAAATTTGCGCAAACTGACAAAGTTATGTCGCTATTTTCGATGGGGGTTAATCAGTCTTCGCGCGGTGTAGACAAAGCCAACAGTATTATTAACTGCCATTTGCTGACTGGCAAAATCGGAAAATTAGGTGCAGCGCCTTTTTCTATGACAGGTCAGCCCAATGCAATGGGTGGCCGCGAGGTTGGCGGCTTAGCCAATATGCTGGCTGCGCACTTAGATGTCGATAACACAGCGCATCAGGCATTAGTACAAGCGTTTTGGCAAAGTCCATTTATTGCCAATAAAGCGGGATTAAAAGCGGTTGATCTGTTTCAGGCGGTTGAAAGCGGCAAAATAAAAGTCATCTGGATTATGGCTACTAATCCTGTAGTTAGCTTACCAGATGCAGATCAAGTCAAACGTGCCTTAGAGCAATGCGAGTTTGTAGTGGTGTCGGATATTTGCAAAGACACAGACACAGCAATATATGCAGATGTGCTTTTACCTGCATTGGGCTGGGGTGAAAAAGACGGAACCGTTACCAATTCTGAACGCCGTATTTCACGTCAAACTGCTTTTTTAGATGCGCCGGGTGAAGCCAGAGCAGACTGGTGGTCTATTGCACAAGTGGCGAAAAAAATGGGCTTTTCAGGTTTTAACTTTAACAATGCTCATGAAATCTTTATTGAACATGCAAAATTATCTGCCTATCAAAATGCGCCTTTAGATCAACGTGATACAACTGAGTCTTTTCGCTACTTTAACTTGCAGGGTTTAAGTAAGTTATCTGCACAAGATTATGCTGAATTAAAGCCCGTGCAATGGCCAGTTTGGCAGTTAGATCAGAGCGCTGATGCAGTCAGCCGTTTGTTTGCAGCAGGCCAATTCAGCCATGCCGATGCCAAAGCTAAGTTTGTAGCAACAACCGCTATTGACCCTTTGAACAAGATTTGCGGCGAATATCCGCTGGTTTTAAATACTGGCCGTATCCGTGATCAATGGCACACCATGAGCCGTACGGGTTTATCTGCAAACTTGAGTACACATATCGCCGAACCATTTTGTGAAATACACCCGCAAGATGCACTGAAGTTTGGTGTTAAAGATGGTGAACTGGTTGAGGTGAAATCTAACTGGGGCTTATGTATTTTACGTGCACAGGTCAGCAGTAAAATTCGACGCGGTCAAATTTTTGCGCCAATTCATTGGAATGACCAAGTCGCATCGGATGCGCGTATTGGCAAAGTGGTGAATCCTGTGGTCGATGCACTATCTGGTGAGCCTGAATTTAAACATACACCTGTATTTGTACAGCCGTTTTATACACAGTGGCAAGGTGTACTGTATGTACGTGACGGCTTTGAGCAAATGGTGCAAAACACCATTCAAAACACGGTGTGGTGGACCAAAATTAAAACAGCGAAAGCGACACGTTTTGAGTTGGCAGATCGTAAAAAATTTAGAAACACAGTTCAGCAGCTGAAAACATTACTGCCATTTACCGATGAAAGCTTTGAATGGCTGAATTTGGAAGATCAAACTGCCGATTTGAGTCATACCGTGGTGCTGCAAGATGGGCATTTAATTGCCAGTCTATATATTGCGCAACGCTCTATGCTGCCAGACCGTGATTGGATTGCTGGCATGTTTAAGCGTGAACGACTAAGCGCAATGCACCGCAAAGCGCTGCTTGCAGGTCAGCCGATGAACATGACCAACAGTGCAGGTCCGCTGGTGTGTAGCTGCTTTAAAGTCGGTAAAAATACCATTATCGAAACCATTAAAGAAAAGAATATTACCCATGAAAAACAAGTTACTGCATGTTTAAAGGCTGGCGGCAATTGCGGTTCGTGCTTATCAGAAATTCGAGGCTTAATTAAAGCCTGTCAGACGGAGTACGCAGAATGATGAAGAAAATCACCAAATCAATAGGCTATCCAGAAACAGACTTGGTTATTTTGGCGGGCGGTCAGGCCCGCAGAATGAACGGCATGAATAAAGTGCTGCAAAAATTTGATAATGAAATTCAGCTGATTAAGATCCATCAGCAGTTGAAATCACGGGCTGAAAATGTCTGGATCAACAGCCATCGCGATCATTCGATTTATAAACGGCTCATTCCCTCGATCCGCTTTTATCAAGATGATGAAGCCGGATTTTTAGGGCCATTGATGGGGATGAAAAGCGCGTGGTCACATGTTGAGTCTGATTATGTTTTGTTTGTCCCGTGCGATGTGACCTATATCCCGAAGAAAGTGCTTTCGAGATTGCATCAGGCCATGCAGCGGGATCCCTTGTGTGAAGTAGCTGTAGTGGAAATTAATGGCAAAGCGCTGTATCCATTTTGTTTGCTGAAACGAAGCAGTCTCACAATGCTGCAGGTGCATCTTGATCAAAAACAGCGCAGTTTGAAGGGGTGTTTTAGTAAAATGCACATGCAAGTTGCACGTTTTCAAAATAATGCACTCTTTTTTCACAGCATTAACTCTCTAGATGAGCTGCAGCAGCACCGTCAGCTGAATTTTCTCTAAAAGCTGTACCTTTTGCGGAGCTTTCCTTTCAAATAATGAGCCTAATGTGCTGTTTTTGAACCCAGAGAGAAAATCTACAGCCAATATGAAGCTTTTGAGCATGATATCTAGAGATAAAACAGACTGCTTTTATACCTTAGATAATGGGCTTAACGGCAATTTATATTTTTAATTGCTATTAGTTATTTATAAGTTATTGATTTTGTGTGTCAAAAAAAACAAACCAAATCCTCTGAAATAAATATTCAAAAAAGCGCAAAGTTGGAACACTTATTGCAATTTTTACTGCAAGAAAAGAGGGCGCAAAATTTGTACTGAGCTAAGACAGGGCAAATGACAGCACCATGGAAGATAAACATGAACAGCATGACACAATTACAGCCAGCGACCATTTTTAAGGATCAGTTTGGCCGTGAAAAACGCAAGTTGCGCATTTCAGTGACAGACCGCTGTAATTTTAAATGTGTCTATTGTATGCCTGAACATCCTGAATGGATGAAAAAACATAATCTTCTTAGTTTTGAATCACTTTACAATTTTTGTGAGTTTATGGTGCTGCGCGGGATTGATCAAATCCGGATCACCGGCGGTGAACCTCTTATGCGTCAAGGCGTTGTACATTTTATTGAACAGCTGCAGCACCTCAGAAAGCTAGGCCTTAAACGTATTTCCATGACAACCAATGGACATTATCTGAAGCAATATGCACAGGCCCTAAAACAAGCTGGCCTAGATGGCATAAATATCAGCTTAGACAGTTTGGATGAAGCGCAATTTTTCCAGCTGACACAAAAACAATTACAGCCTGTATTAGATGGGATTGAAGCAGCTCAGCAAGCGGGCTTTGAAATCAAAATCAATGCTGTGTTAATCAAAGGCTTGAATGAACAGCAAATCATTCCATTAGCAAAATGGGCGCTGCAAAAAGGTTTCGAACTACGGTTTATCGAGTTTATGCCGCTGGATGGCGATCAAAACTGGTCTAAAGCTGCGGTCGTTACCGAACAAAACATACTGGATAAACTCAATACTGTTTTTGAAGTGCAAACACTGCACGGTCAAGGCACATCGCCAGCCAGATCATACTTAATCAACGGCTTGCCTATAGGCATTATTTCAACCATCAGCAATTCTTTTTGCGGCAGCTGCGACCGTTTGAGACTGAATGCGCAAGGCGAGTTTTTTAACTGCCTGTTTGCCCGAAAAGGTTTAAATCTCAGCCATGAAATTCAACAGCTGAAAAGCAGTAAAACAACAGAGTTAATGCCGCTCGATGCAATGGCTTTGCAGCAAAAATTAGGCAGTTATATTTGGCAGAAGGAGCAAGGCTTTCATGCCATAACTGCCCAATCCAGCCCATCTAGAAAAATCAGCATGCATATGATTGGAGGTTAATGATGAGTCAGATCACCATCAAAATAGAATCTTTTGGCGCTATTGAACGCCTGCTGCCAGAGAATTTGAGTCTGACTTGCTTCGAACAGCAGTCAATCGCAGAGGTTTTGCTGCAGGTCGCAGATCAATTTCCGCAGTCATTCGACATGCTTGAACGCTGCGCCTGCGCTATGGGAGAAGACATTGTGCCAAGGCAAACCGCATTGATGCAGGACAGTACCGTTGTGCTGTTGTCACCTGTGGCGGGAGGCTGAATATGGAGCTCAAGCATATTTCACGCATACAAGACACGGTATTCAGCCAAGCCGATTTTGACAGCATTAAGGCATTTCCTGAATGCGGCGGTATAGGTGTATTTATAGGCGCGGTGCGTAATCACCATGAAGGCAAAGCGGTAAAAGCTTTGAAATATACCGCTTATGCGCCTGTGGCTGAAAAAATGATCCGTCAAATTGAACAGGAAGTTCAAGCCAAATACGGCGTGTCATATGTACGGGTTGTACACCGTATTGGCGCGCTGCAGGTCGGTGATACCGCCATTATCGCCATGGCCTATGCGCCGCACCGACGTGAGGCTTTTGCTGCCTGCGAAGAAGCGGTTGAGCGGGTTAAGCATGAAGTTCCGGTCTGGAAAGAAGAGTTTTATATGGACGGCAGCAGCCAATATGTAGAGGGCTGCTGTATTCGTAAAGATCATGTGCTCAAGGCGACAAGTCATGCAGCGCAGCATGCTCATATTCATGGCGAGTCATGTGAACATGCACATCAAAACAGCCATCAGACCATGCATTTGAACGCCAATATTTACCAATGGCACCTATAAAACTCCAAATTTAATACTGCACATGCAAATGAATAAGATAAGGACAAAGCAATGAAAAATGTGGGCATGAAAGCGGAAAGTTACCGTACAGCCATTGCAACTGGAATTCTGCATGCGCCGCCACATTGCATTGAACTGCTGCGTAATGGCAATACAGAAAAAGGCGATGCGCTGAAAACCGCACGGATTGCAGGTATATTGGGCGCAAAACGCACGGATGAACTCATTCCGCTGTGTCATCCGCTGCCGATCTACCGTGCAGATGTCGAATATGAATTATTTGAGGCGCATGTCGAAATCAGTGCTGTGGTCGAAACCATTGGCCCAACGGGTGTGGAAATGGAAGCATTAACTGCGGTCAGTCTTGCCGGTTTAACGCTGTATGACATGCTGAAACCGCACTGTGAGCCTGAAGATTTATGCCTAGATCAGGTGAAACTGCAAAAGAAAAAAGGCGGTAAATCACATTTTACCCGTGTATTGAAAGAAAGCTTATCGGCGTCGATTATTGTGCTTTCAGATACGGTTGCTGCCGGTAAAAAATCAGATACTGCAGGGCAAAATGTCCTCGAAATTTTAGAAGAAGCAAACTTCAGCAACATCAGCTATCAAGTGATACCGGACAGTCCTGAACAGCTTTTGACTCTTATTGAACAGCATAAGACGCAATATCCGCTGATTTTGACCGTGGGCGGTACAGGTCTAGGCCAGAAAGATTTAACCGTTGAAACCATTCAGCCGCTGTTAAAACGGGAAATTCCAGGGCTGATGGAAGCATCCCGCAGTTTTGGGCAGAAACGCACCCCTTATGCGGCCCTCAGCCGCGGTGTTGCCGGCTATATTGATGACAGTTTAGTCATTACACTGCCGGGCAGCAGACAAGGCGCAAAAGAATCATTGATTGCCATTTTACCTGCCTTGGTGCATCTATTTGATGTGCAGAAGAATATTCCGCATGCAGGAGGCTACCAATGAACCAAGCCGTATTGCACGCAGGCTGCGGGGCCGAGGCTGGACTGATTTCAGTGGACGAAGCGCTTACGCTGATTCAGACACATACGCAAAGTTTAGCGCATGAAACTTTGGCGCTTCAGCACGCTTTAGGCCGTTATTTGGCGGCAGATGTGCATTCACCAATTCAGCTGCCTTTATTTGCGCAAAGCGCAGTGGATGGCTATGCCATTTGCGCAGCGGGTGAAATTAAACCCGGCGCGCAATTTGAGCTCATTGGAGAAATCCGTGCAGGGCAAACAGCTGAAACTATTTTAAAAGCAGGCCAAGCTGTCCGGATATTTACCGGCGCGCCGATTCCTGAAGGCACGGCAACTGTGGCGCGGCAAGAAATAGTGAAGGCGGATAGACAGCAGATTGAACTGACTGCAGCCTTAAGCCCGCATGCAGATATTCGAGATGCAGGTGAGGAAATTTCATTTGGACAATGTTTAGCAGCGCGTGGTCAAAAGCTGACGGTTGGATCAATTGCAGCGCTCAGTATGGCTGGTATTTCACACTGCGAAGTTTTTGCCTATCCGAAAATTGCGGTCGTAATTACAGGTGATGAAGTTGCGCAAAATATAGAAGATTACCGTGCTGGTAAAATATTTGATGCCAATGCGCCGCTGATTTTAGTATGGTTTCAGTCGCAGCACGTCCAAGTTGAAGTGATTCATATTGCAGATGAAAAACAGGCGGTTTTAGATTTATTCAACCGTTTAAAAGACAGCTTTGATTTAATTATAACGACTGGCGGCGTATCTGTCGGTGATTATGATTTTGTTCGGCCGGCAGCCTTGGACATCGGTTTTCAGCAAATTTTCTGGAAAGTGAAACAAAAACCCGGCAAACCGATGCTGTTTGCACAATATCGACGTCCTGACAGCAGTTCCTGTTATTTACTCGGACTGCCGGGCAACCCCGCTGCAGTCTATGTCGGCATGCAAATTTATACAGATAGATTATTGAAAGCCCTACAAGGTCAAACACCTGCGCTGGACTGGTTCAGCGCAGTCATGACACATGACCTAAAAGCAGATGCACGTGAGCGGTTTTTAAGAATGTCGGCGCACTTTGATAAGCAAGGCAAGCTTCAACTAACCAGCCTGTCTAAACAGCAGTCGCATATGTTGAGCAATTTAATGCAAGCCAATTGCATTGTTCGGATTCCTGCAGGGCAGTCTGTGCAAGCAGGACAAATTCTTCAAGGCGTATTTATTCAGCATTAGGAGTTTGCTATGCGATTCAAATTTATTTTAGCACTAGGACTGAGCTTCATTGCTGGCGCATCTCAGGCGGAAACAGTCAAAATTTATGCTGCAGCCAGTTTAAGCAATGCTATCAGCGATATTGCAAAGCAATATCAGGCACAGAATCCAGACATCAAAATTGTACCGGTATTTGGCGCGTCATCTGCTTTAGCCAAACAGATTGAAGCCGGTGCGCCAAGTGATTTGTATTTTTCAGCAGATGTGGACTGGATGAATTATTTGGTGCAAAAACAGAAAATACCTGCAAAGCAAGTATTCAACATGCTAAGCAATGATTTGGTGCTGATTACGCCTAAAGCGGTGAATATGCAATTTAAAGCCGTGCCGCAGTTTAATTTTGCCAAGGCATTCAAAGGTCACTTATGTACAGGGCAAATGGAGTCTGTACCTGCTGGAAAATATGCTAAACAAAGCCTAACCAAGTTGGGCTGGCTATCAAGTTTGAATGGAAGGATTGTCGGGACAGATGATGTACGATCGGCTTTGGCTTTTGTTGAACGCGGTGAGTGCCAAGCGGGGATTGTTTACCGTACCGATGCGCTGATCAGTTCTAAAGTTAAAATAGCCGGGATTTTTCCAAATCATACTCATCAACCGATCATTTATCCATTGGCTTTAACATATCAAGGCGCAGCTAAACCTGAGGCCGTGAAGTTTTACCGTTATCTTAAAGACCATGCGCAAAGCAAAATGCTTTTTAAGCATTATGGCTTTGGTGTGAAAGGCTAAAGCATGCTCAGCCCAGAAGAGTGGAGCGCCTTGTTTCTGTCGGCTAAGGTTGCCGTTTGCGCCACTGTATTTTGCTTGCCATTTGCTATTGGGCTGGCTTGGGCGCTGGCGCGCTATGAGTTTCATTTGAAATTTTTAGTCGAAGCGCTGTTACAAATGCCGATGGTGCTGCCGCCGGTGGTTTTAGGTTATCTGCTATTGGTGCTGTTTGGTTCAAATGGCTGGATCGGCAAGCTGCTCAATGAATGGGGCATTCAACTGGCTTTTAATTGGAAAGGCGCCGTTTTAGCATCCATGATTGTGTCATTTCCGCTGATTGTGCAGCCGATCCGTTTGTCTTTTCAAATGATTAATCAGCAGCTGGAGCAGGTTGCAGGCTCACTAGGCGCGCATCCGTTACGGGTATTTGCATCAATTAGCCTGCCGCTGGCATTGCCGGGCATTTTAATCGGGAGCATTTTAGGATTTAGCCGAAGTTTAGGCGAATTTGGCGCAACCATTACCTTTGTGGGTAATATTCCTGATGAAACCCGAACCATTCCAATTGCTATCTATTCGCTGATACAGCAGCCCAATGGCGAAGAATCCGCAATGCGTTTAGTGATCCTTTCACTGCTGGCGGCTTTGGGCGCATTGATTGCCAATTATTATATTTTACAGCGCTATCAGCGAAAACTCGGAGCCGGCCATGCTTCAGTGTGATTTTCAGTTTCAATATGCAGATTTTCAATTGCAGGCTCGGCTGCAGATGCAAGAACAGCTGCTTGGCATTATGGGGCCATCAGGCAGCGGCAAGTCTACGCTGCTGAAAAATTTGGTTGGTTTGCTGCAGCCGCAGCAAGGTTATATATCGCTGAATCAGCGTGATGTGTTCGATACGGCGCAGAAGATTAACGTGCCGATGCATAAACGCCGTATTGCGCTGATTTTCCAAAAAGCATGGCTTTTCCCGCATATGAATGTGCAGCAAAATTTACAATATGCGGAGAACCTAGGCGCTCAGGAAAATGCGAAATTTAAATTTGAGCAAGTGACTAATCTGCTTGAGTTACAGCCACTGCTCAAACGGCGGGCGCATGAACTTTCTGGCGGTGAGGCGCAGCGCGTTTCCATAGGACGCGCATTGCTGTCACAGCCTGACTTACTGCTGTTAGATGAACCGCTGACAGGACTGGACCGCAGGCTGAAAGATCAAATATTGCCATTTTTAAACACGGTGAAAAAACAGTTGGCGCTGCCGATGATATATGTTACGCATCATGGCGATGAGTTAGATTATTTAAAAGCCCATATTTTGTATCTAGAAAATGGTCAAATAAGTTTTTAAATAAATATAAATTATATAAGTAATAACAGTGAATTAGATGAAAAAATGGTATTAAGCTGCATCTTAAAGTTTTGATTAGAACTATGAAAAACTCATTTTCTAGATTAAATTGTTACAAAACAAGGGAGAACACAGCGTTTTCCCTTTTTTATTCCTAATGATCTTGGAAATAATGATTTGTACGACTGACCGTGCAGACAGGGAATCTAATCGATGCATGATGATAGCTTAGCCACACATAATTCAACTGCAAAACTGGGTGCAGGGCTATCTAATCGGCATATTACAATGATCAGTATTGGTGGTGTAATTGGTGCTGGACTGTTTGTTGGATCATCTGCTGCGATTGCAAAAGCAGGGCCTGCCGCCGTTCTTGCTTATATTACTACCAGTATTTTGGTTTTTTTAATCATGCGAATGTTGGGAGAAATGGCTGTAGCTCAACCTGACACCGGCTCATTTTCAACCTATGCAAGAAAAGCCATTGGGCCTTGGGCGGGCTTTACCATCGGATGGTTATATTGGTGGTTTTGGGTTTTAGTTATTCCAATTGAAGCAATCGCTGGTGCAGAAATTCTGCATGCATGGTTTCCTTCAATATCAAGTGCTGTATTTGCGACATTCTTTATTGTGCTTCTCAGTTTAGCGAACTTTTTTAGTACTCGGAGTTTTGGTGAGTTTGAATTTTGGTTTTCTCTGATAAAAGTCTTGGCTATTGTAATTTTTATCGGCATTGGACTCACCGCCATATTGGGGTTTTGGCCCTTAGCACCTAATGTAAGTGGTGTAGAAAATCTGTTTAAAAATGATGGATTTATGCCAAATGGCCTGGGTGGTGTACTTTCAGCAATATTGATTTCAGCATTTTCATTCTTTGGTGTAGAAATACTGTCTATCGCTGCAGCAGAATCAAAAGATCCTGAACAAAAAATTAAACGTGCAACCAATTTAGTACTGTATCGGGTCATCTTATTTTTTGTGGTTTCAATTTTTATAACGGTTGCACTGGTAGATTGGCGTTCACCACAATTACAACAATTAGGCACTTTCCAATATGTCTTGGTCAGTTTAAATGTCCCTCAATCAAAATTGATTATTGATAGTGTAGTCTTTATTGCAGTTGCAAGTTGTATGAATGCTGCACTTTATAGTTCATCAAGGATGCTATTTTCATTGGGGACACGCAAAGAAGCACCTCAATGGGTCACATCAATTAATGCCTCTGGTGTACCTGCTATTGCTGTATTTGCATCGTCTGTAGTGGGCTTAATGTGCTGTGCAGTCAATTATTTATTTCCAGGCCAAGTATTTGGATTTTTACTTTCAACCACAGGTTCAATTGCCTTATTGGTTTATTTAGTGATTGCATTTTCACAGCTTAAATTGAGAACACAAATCGAAAAAAATGGAACTGAGGTTGCGTTTAAAATGTGGCTATTTCCATGGCTGACATGGGCTGTCATTATTGTGATTTTAAGTGTGCTGATCTATATGTTTTTATCTCCAGCCTACAGTTATGAGACTTCATTATCTTTAGGTGTTACGACATTGGTAGTTCTCTGCGGCATAGTGGTGACAAGAAAAGCTAAGTTGAAGAATGATTCCGAACTGAATTAAAAATAAAGGTATCGCTGATAAAAATCGTAAACGTGAACCAATGGATTGTCTTTAGAATGTGCCATGTAAGGGGATTAAGGCGAATGGGTTAGGTTATATCTCTATGGCAATCCATTTTTAAGACAAATTCAAAAATTCACTTGACCTTCGACTGACTCCAAGCTTTATCATCATTCAAATTTTCTTGATTGATGCAATATGCGTTCTGCGACATGGATAACAGTCTTAGTCGGATTGTTCATGTTCCAAAGCCTTTGGAACGTGGCAGCCGCTTTCTGTGTGCATGAAGAGCAAACCCAAGTTGTTCAAAGCTATCATTTTGGTCATCATCAAAATACCTTATGCGTCAGCAGTGAAACCAATCCACAGCATTCGTTGCATCAAGCATCTGAATCAAGTAATAAACCAGTCAAAAATACCGCAAGTGATCTGCAACTCGGTGAAGATCATCAAGACCATTTGCCGTCTATGACGCATTTGATTGTGCAAAATCAACAATCGATTCTTTTTATTGCACATCAGGCCTTTGAATATTTGCCAAAATTTGTTTGGACGAATCTTTATCAAGCGCCTGATCTCTTACTGCAAACACCTCCTCCTGTTTATGCCCCGCTAATGGCGGGATAGCCTAAAACATTCCCGCCACTTTTTTTTAATAAATGAGTGGGAAAAATCATGTCTTTATATTTTACGGCGTTTATACGTCTAGGCTTAGCTGTTGGTATTTCGATGGCCTTACAAAGTACTTTTGCGGAAAATGTCAGCAATTTCGAATCTGCATTTGCCAAGGTACAATACGACCAAGCACAAACAGATATTTGGCTACTGCCAGTGCTTTACCGCTGCCTTAATTCAGCTCGATCTCAATTACGGTTCATTCATTAGACAGAATGGATCGTATGGACTCAGGATCCATTAATATTTAAAATCAGCAAATCAGCAAATCAGCAAATCAGCAAATCAGCAAATCAGCAAATCAGCAAATCAGCAAATCAGCAAATCAGCAAATCAGCATAAGCCGATATTCACCTGCATTTTCAACAGGTGCGCGGTGCACACAAGGTAAAACTGGCTGTGTAGGATGATCCACCGCTAAACGCCATAGATAACCATTGCCTAAATTTACAGGCACAGCATTGTCTTTGAGTTGATAATGTAAATCAAAAAAATATTCCTTTAAAAAGTCATCAAACTCTGAGTCAGGGCCATCGTATAAAGCTTTGAGTTGCTCTCGTATTTCAGGAATTAAGATTTTTTGTGTGACTTGATCATTTGGCACAATATCACTAGAAGCACCATAATACGTACATAAAAAGGTATCGGTAGCGATGGGTGATCGATCAACATGAAAAGAATAAACATCGGTTGAGATGAAATCGAATTGATCATCGCGTTCATAACATTTAAGCAAATTCAGCGAGGGTGATGCACCAAATGCTGTTAATTGTTGCATGTCATTTAAAATGATTTCTCTAGCTAAATGACCTTGCGCTGAAAGCTTTAATTCCATCAGATAATCTATAGAAACTTCAGTAATATTTTCAATCAGTTCGAGTTTTTTGACTACTTCTTTAAAGTCACCTTGTAAGCTACGTTGCCAGCAAAGCGCATTCATTTGACCTTCGAAATGACTGTGAATCAATTCAGAAAATGTAGTAACTACACCAATTTGAGGATGCTGGGAAAAAGGATTGCTCATAATAGGGATCGAATTAAATCTGAGGCGAAAATACTGCGTGCAAGGAATAGCTAGAAGGATTCAGCAGTTTCATTTTATCTTAAAACACAAACTGCTATACAAGATTATTTGAGCTTAGGTATTAATCGTTATGCTTTCTGTTTGGCTTTTTGGCGTAAGACATACAAATATAAGCTTTCTACTTTTTCACGTGCCCAAGGTGTAGTACGTAGGAATCGTAGTGATGATTTAACGCTTGGATCTATGCAAAAACATCTAATTTCAATTTTACGGCTTAAGCCCTCAAAACCGCCGTAGTAATCCAATAATTCATCCAAGATGTCAGCAAGTCTTTTGCCGTGTAAAGGGTCATTGGAGGTGCTCATATTAGATCAATCGTATTTTGGGAGACGATCATTATAACCTGAGCGAGTTGAAAAAAGTGGGAGCTTGAACTGAAATGTGATTCATATTCAATATTTAACATATTTCCGAAGCCATTTTGCAAGACTAAAATTTCTTAAAAACAAAGAAACACTCTAGATAAGATCTTGGGTATGAGATTTATAAGCGTAAAATTAATAAAAGAAGAATTAACATTCATAAAATAATTAATTTAAACAATTCATTTTTAGTTAGTCAGCCTATACTTCTTTTGACTGTTAGTATATGCAGAAATTTATAAGCATCAGTCAAGAAAAAACTCGGATTGAAAAGTCCGAGTCAAGTCTTATTTTTAATGACATCATGTGCAAGTCATTTTAAAAATCTAAACGCTAAGATTATTTCCAAACAAATGGCGATTTCTTTTGTGCATTCTCAGCTTCATCGGTTGGTTCCAGTGTAATACCTGTGCGGTCTTTAAGTACACAGATTGCAATGAAAGCAATAACAGCCATAACCGTCAGATAGGTGCTTACCAAGAAAATGCCGTTAGCTTTAGTGATTAAAGCTGCAGCAATCAGGGGAGCAAATGCACCACCAATGATTGAACCCAGTGCATAAGTAATCGAAATACCAGAGAATCGAATAGATGCAGGAAAGAGTTCAGAATAATAAACAGCTTGCACACCATAGGTGATTCCAATTCCCATAGCGAGTATTGCTAAACCAAGCATAATGTATACATATTCACCAGTGCTAACCAATGGGAATAAGAATAGTGCAGTTAAAATTTGGATGATTGAACCTAAAATATAAATAGGTTTTCGACCAAATTTATCGGACATGACTGCTGAAAGCCAAGTAAAGAATGTCCAAATGACTGCAGAAGTACAGACTAAACTCAAAATTGTTGGTCGATCTAACGCCATGCCATTTGGATTAGTAGTAAAACTTTGAATGAAACCGCCTGCTGTCATATAACCAAGTGAAGTTGTACCAGCAGTAAGAAGGGAAGCTGTTAAAATAAGTTTTTTATACTCAGAAAATAGTTCCCGTATTGGTTTTTTTGCTGTGCTTTTACGCTCTTTTAATTGTTCGAACACTGGACTTTCTTCAACGGAGCGACGAATCCAATAGCCTAAACCAAATAAAATAATACTGAGTAAAAATGGTACGCGCCATCCCCATTCTAAAAATGCGTCACCAGGAGAAACATAAGCGGTCATAATCACCAGAACAAAGGATGCAAGTAACAAACCTAGTGGTACACCTAACTGTGGAAATGAACTAAATAAGCCACGTTTTTTGGTAGGAGCGTGTTCAACAGCCATTAATACAGCTCCACCCCATTCACCACCTGCAGAAATACCTTGTAAAATACGCAATAAAATTAAAATGATCGGAGCTGCGATACCAATATTCTCATAGGTTGGAAGTAAACCAATCATGGTCGTCGTCCCACCCATCAAAAGCAAAGTCATAGCGAGTACAGCTTTACGTCCTAATTTATCGCCAAAGTAACCTGCAATAAAGGCACCAAAGGGTCTGAAAATAAAACTAATACCAATCGAGGCGAAGACTAATAGAGTTCCGAAAGCAGGTCCGGCAGGTGTAAAAAAAAGTTGGTTAAAAACTAAACCTGCAACAGCAGCATAAATAAAATAATCATACCACTCGATGGTGGTACCAACGATGGTTGCTAAAGCAATTTTCTGTGTCCTCGATTGTTCGGGGATATCCATTGCAAGTTCTGGTGTATTCATTTCTATTTGCGAATTATTCATGCGAAATTCCTTTTATTCATGTCCATAAAACTACCTACTTTGATTAAAATGGCAGGTTGCTTGATGCAACCAACTGTTTCTAAAACCATTGTTTTGTCATTCATTTTGCAACTTCCTGTGCAAAGCTATTATTGAAATATATTTGATACATTTATTATTTATTTTAGTTTTAAAAAGTATCATTAATCGAATTTAGGTTGAAATTCATTATTCGTCAATGTTATTTACAAAAAAAAGATACAGATATATCTGTGAAATAAAAAAAAGGAATCATATTGATTCCTTTTTTGGTTGAGTCGAAATTATACATCACGCTCGACAAGCGTTAAGATGTCATAGGTTGCAACCAATTCACCACGTTGGTTTTTCACTTTAATGTCCCACACCACCACGCCGTGAGGTTTTTGTTCTGGATCACGCAAGGTTTTTGGTGTTTTTTGCTTACAGGTCAGTTCCACTTGAATGGTGTCGCCAATTTTGACCGGCTCTACAAAACGTAAATTATCCATACCGTAATTGGCAATAACAGGGCCTGCTGCGGCATCTACAAATAAACCGGCTGCTGCAGATACAATAAAGTAACCATGCGCAACGCGTTCACCAAATAATGATTCTGCAGCGGCAATTTTATCCATATGTGCATAGAAATAGTCGCCACTCAAACCACCAAAATTAACGATATCTGCTTCGGTAATGGTGCGGCGTGCTGTTAGTAAACGCTCACCAATACGCAGTTCATCAAATGACTTTTTAAATGGATGTACGCGATCTTCAAAGACCTGTGCACCTGCTGTCCAGCGATGACCAATTTGTGTCAACACATTTGGAGAGCCTTGTAATGCTGTACGTTGCATATAATGTTTGACTGCACGTAAGCCTCCTAATTCTTCACCGCCACCTGCACGCCCAGGTCCACCATGAACTAAAAGTGGTAGGGGTGAACCATGGCCAGTACTTTCACGCGCACTTTCCGTATCTAAAATATGCAGACGACCATGCCATGGTGCAATTTTTGCGACCAAGCTTTCAATATTTTCATCCGCATTGCGCACAATGGACGCCACCAAACTGCCTTCACCTTTTGAGACTAAGGTTACCAACTCGCTTTCTGTGCTATACGGCATCAGTGTCACCACCGGGCCAAACGCTTCAACCTGATGGACGTACTGTGCATCAAGCGGTTGACGGCAAAGTAAGACTGTAGGTGGATATAAGGCTGATTTTTCATGATATGCACCATTTACCGTGATATCTTGGCGTAAATGACTGCCAAAAATAATATCAGCATCTTGTGCCAATATTTCGACTTTTTCTGCAACATCGAGCTTTTGTTTATAGCTCGCCAAAGCACCCATCGTCACACCTTCTTGGCTTGGATCACCCAATACGACTTTTTTCAGCTTCTCAATCAAACGCTGTTGCACCGTCTCTAATAAAGCCGTAGGGACAAATGCTCGGCGAATCGCGGTACATTTTTGTCCGGCTTTGGTGGTCATTTCACGGAAAATTTCACGGACAAACAAATCAATGCTTTCATCTGAGGCTTGGGTTGTCAGGATGGCACTGTTGACTGAATCGGCTTCCATGCTAAATGGAATGGAATAGGCATTTAAATGCGGATGTGCACGTAATTTTTGTCCCGTTGAGGCAGAACCAGTAAATGTCACAGTGTCCTGTTCATTTAAATGCTCAAAGAGATCGTAGGTTTGACCGCAGATCAGCTGTAATGCACCTTCAGGTAAGAAACCACTTTCATGAATGGCCTTCACCACTGCATGGGTCAACTGAGCACCTTCTGTTGCAGGTTTAACAATACACGGCACACCCGCCAATAAAGTCGGTGCAATTTTTTCCAGCATGCCCCAAATCGGGAAGTTAAAGGCATTGATATGCACTGCCACGCCAGCTTTGGGACTCAGTAAATGCTTAGCACCAAATGAACCATGTTTAGACAGTTGAATGAAGTCATCTTCAATCCAAACTTTTTCATCGCTGAGTTCGCGGCGTACTAAGCTTGAATAGGCAAATAATGTGCCGATACCGCCTTCGATATCAATCCATGCATCTTTACGGGTACAGCCCGTTGCTGTGGCAAGCGCATAGTAGTCTTCTTTACGTTCCAATAAGTACTGTGCAATTTGCTTTAATGCATTGGCACGTTGATGAAAGGTCCAATTGGCAACACTTGAACCATGCGTTTTGGCATATTGCACCACGGCTTGAGTGTCAATACCATGACTACTGACTTGGTAAATGGCTTGACCTGAAATGGCGTGAAATACTGTACGTAAGTCTTCTGATGCAACGTGTTCTTGTCCAAGAACCAATGAACTTAAGCGCAGTAAAGATTCCGATGGCTCATATTTGCCATCCACTGAAATGGTATTGTCTTGTGAATTTTGCTCAAGATCCAACATCGATATAACTCCATTTATGATACGTTGTTAATATTAAATTTATAATATGTGTTTCATAAATTGCATTCAAAAAAACAGATTGTCAATCAAATTCCTTGTTGAAAAAATTATTTTTTAGTATGAAAAAAATATTAATTAAATAAAAACAATATCTTATTAATAGGTGTTAAAAATATTTATATGATACCAATAAAAATCAATTGAATTATTTTTTGTATCGTATTAATTTGAATCTAACAACACTTGGGATAAGTGAGACAACATGAACACGCAACAACAAAGATTTGATGACAACATTGTCAATAATGTATCGATTGAGCCAAAGGATTGGATGCCAGACGCTTATCGTAAAACTTTAATTCGCCAAATTGGACAACATGCACATTCTGAAGTGATTGGTATGTTGCCAGAAGGCAATTGGATTACCCGTGCGCCCACCTTAAAACGTAAAGCGGTATTACTTGCCAAAGTACAAGACGAAGCAGGTCACGCGTTATATCTCTATAGCGCAGCTGAGACCTTAGGCGCAGATCGTGACGATATGATGGATAAACTGATTGCAGGTCGCATGAAGTATTCATCAATCTTTAATTATCCAACCTTAAGTTGGGCAGATGTCGCAGCCATTGGTTGGTTGGTCGATGGCGCGGCAATTGTCAATCAGGTTGCTTTGTGCCGTACCTCGTATGGTCCTTATGCACGTGCCATGGTGCGTATTTGTAAAGAAGAAAGTTTCCATCAACGTCAAGGCTTTGAAGCCATGATGCGTTTAGCTGAAGGCACACCTGAACAAAAACAAATGGCGCAAGATGCAGTCAATCGTTTTTGGTGGCCTGCACTCATGATGTTTGGTCCAAGTGATGACAATTCACCAAACAGTGAACAAAGCATGAATTGGAAAATTAAGCTGTTTAGTAATGATGCCTTACGTCAAAAATTCGTGGATAACACCGTGCCACAAGTTTTACAGCTTGGTTTAACTGTGCCAGATCCAGACCTGAAGTGGAATGAAGAGACCGGTCATTATGAGTTTGGTGAAGTGAATTGGACTGAATTCTTTAATGTGATCGCAGGTAAAGGTCCATGCAATCATGAACGTATTGAAGCACGTCGTAAAGCATGGGAAGGCGGCAAATGGGTTCGTGATGCAGCAGCAAGCTATGCCAAAAAACAACAGCAATTCAATGATACGCGCAAAATTGCATAAGCATTTAAGTCATCAATGACATACAGGAAGTTTAATCATGGATAACAAAAACAATTGGTCTTTATACGAAGTCTTCGTACGTAGCAAACAAGGTTTAAGCCATCGACATGTGGGTAGCTTACGCGCACCGGATGATGAAATTGCCTTACAAAATGCGCGTGACGTGTATACCCGTCGCAACGAAGGTATCAGTATTTGGGTGGTCAAATCTGAGTTAATTACTTGTTCACAACCAGATGAAAAAGCGGAGTTTTTTGAACCACATTTGGATAAGGTTTACCGTCATCCAACCTTTTACAACATTCCACACGGCATTGAGCATATGTAATTGGAGGATCACAGCATGACCAATAAAGTTTTATCCGAATTTCTATTACACATTGGTGACAGCCAACTGATTTTGTCACATCGTTTAGCGGAATGGTGTGGGCATGCACCTGAACTTGAGCTTGATATTGCACTTGCGAATATTGGCTTGGACTTATTAGGTCAGGCACGTACTGCGCTTTCACTGGCAGGGAGTATTGAAGGTTTAGGACGTGATGAAGATCGTTTAGCGTACTTCCGAACTGAGCGTGAATATCGCAATTTACTGCTCTGTGAACAACCCAATGGCGACTTTGCACAGACCATCGTACGTCAATGGTTAATGGATCATTATCATGCCTTGTTATTTGCCGCGTTAAGCAATAGCAACAACGCCGAACTGTCTGCCTTTGCGATTAAGTCTCTCAAAGAAGTGAAGTATCACCAACGTTTTTCAACAGCTTGGATGGAGCGCTTAAGTCTGGGTACGCAAGAAGCACATGACAAGGTGCAACATGGTTTAAATCAATTGTGGCGTTTTACCGAAGAGCTATTTGCACTGACCAACGATGAAAAACAATTGGTGGAAGTGGGCATTATTCCTGACTTAACAATATTGCCTGCGAAATGGTTAGAACTGATTCAATCGGAATTAACGCGTTTCGAGCTACAACTACCACAAGAGGGAGCCTACCGTAGCGGAGCCAAGCAAGGTTTGCATACTGAACATTTAGGTTATGTCCTTGCCGAGTTGCAATATTTACAACGCAGCTATCCAGAGATGGTGTGGTAATCACAGCGTTCACAGGGAGTGAGTGACATGAACCGAATTCAACACGTTGAGCAGCAATGTTGGGAGATTTTACAACAGGTGTCTGACCCAGAAATTCCGGTGTTATCGGTCTTGGATTTGGGCATGATTCGTGGTGTAGAAATCAATGCAAGCCAAGAGATTGTGGTGCGTTTGACCCCAACCTATAGCGGTTGTCCTGCCACTGATTTACTCAAAGACGAAATCAAAACAGCGTTATTGGCGCATGACATTCACCCTGTCAAAGTGGTGGTGGATTTATCTGAGGCATGGACCACGGATTGGATGAGTGAATCAGGTAAAGAAAAGCTACGCGAATACGGCATTGCACCACCACAAGGTTCATCTCATCTGTGTGGTACGCATGTGGCGCTGACGGATGGCGTGGCTTGCCCACATTGTGGCAGTGCACATACACAGCTGTTAAGCGAGTTTAGTTCTACTGCATGTAAAGCCTTATACCGCTGCCAAGACTGCTTAGAGCCCTTTGATTACTTTAAATGTATTTAATCTAATGGACATCGATGTGCGCTGAACAGCACAGCAATAAAATAAAAGAAGGATTTTAACAATGAGTCAATTTATTCCCTTAACCATTAAATCAATCCAGCCGCAAACGGAAAATGCCATTTGTATTTCTTTTGCTGTGCAAGATGAACAAACCTCAGCGTTTCAATATCAACCAGGTCAACACCTGACTATTCGCCATCTCACAGAGCAAGGTGAAATTCGTCGTTGCTATTCGATTTGTAGCGATGTGCAAGAAGATATGAGTATTGCCATTAAAAAAATTGATCAAGGTCAATTTTCAACATGGGCAAATGAAAACCTCAAAGCAGGGGATGTGTTAGAGGTGATGCCACCTCAAGGGGTTTTTTTCCAAAAAGCAGCAAAAGTCGGTGGACAACATTATTTAGGCTTTGCTGCAGGCAGTGGAATTACGCCAATTTTATCCATCGTGAAATCAGTGCTGAATCGTCAGCAAGATGCCACATTTACACTGGTTTATGGCAATCGTTCATGGAAACAAACCATGTTTGCTGAACAAATCATGGATCTTAAAGATCGCTTTCATCAGCGTTTGCAATTGGTGAATATTTTTTCACGTGAATTGAATGACAGCGAGATCTTTAACGGTCGTATTGATACTGAAAAGCTCCAGCAGTTGGCCAAAGCCGGTTTGATTCGTACAGATACTGATCACTGCTTTGCCTGTGGTCCAGAAGAGATGATGACGGCCGTTGAGGAAATTTTGCCGACGCTAGGGATTGAGCGCAGCAAGATTCATACAGAACGCTTTAATACAGGTACGACTACAAAAGCATCAGCACAACAAGTTGCGCAACGTAGTGAAGAAAAGGTCAACATTATTTTAGATGGTCGTGAGTTGATCATTGAGGTATCAAAACAAGATGACAGCATCCTCGATGCCGCATTACGTGCAGGTGCAGATTTACCTTATGCCTGTAAAGGTGGGGTGTGTGCCACCTGTAAGTGTAAGGTGCTTGAAGGTGAAGTCGAAATGGCCATCAACTACAGCCTTGAAGAGGATGAAGTTGCAAGAGGTTATGTCTTGAGCTGCCAAGCCCGTCCAACCACTGCCAATGTACGCTTAAGTTTTGATGAATAACGCTGTGTGGAATGAAAGTATGGACATGCAATATCTAAAAAGTAGTTCTCCAAAAACCGGTGTGGTGCTCATTGAACTGAATCGCCCTGAAAAACGCAATGCCTTAAACAATGCCACATTGCAGGAGCTCGCGGATTATCTAACAACCTTAGATACAGACCGTGAAGTGCGTGCAGTCGTGATTACAGGTCATTCACAATGCTTTGCTGCAGGTGCGGATTTGAATGAGCTTGCCCAACTTGATGTGGTCAGCATTCAACAGGATCAACGACCACAGTTGTGGAAGCGGATTGATGAGTTTTCAAAGCCTTTAATTATGGCCGTCAACGGTTATGCCTTAGGTGCAGGTTTTGAATTGGCATTGCATGGTGACATTGTGTTGAGTGGTGAAAATGCACAATTTGCTTTACCAGAAATTGGTTTAGGCATGTTGCCCGGGGCAGGTGGAACACAGCGTTTGGCACGTCTCGTCGGTCAGCAACTGTGTATGCGTTGGGCAATGACAGGTGAAATGATCAGCGCCCAGACCGCATTGCAACACGGGATCAGCAGTCAAATTTGCCCAACAGCTTTAACGGTGCAATATGCCGTTGAATTGGCAGAAAAAATTGCCAAGCAAGCACCCCTAGCGATTCGTGTGATTAAACAGTCGCTAAAAAGTATTCATGAAGTGACCCTAAGCCAGGGTTTAAAACTCGAGCGTCAACATTTTGTGTGGTTGGCAGCAACCCAAGATCGTAAGGAAGGCATTCAAGCTTTCTTAGAAAAAAGACAACCCGCATTTAGAGGTGTGTAATGGATTACCAAACAATTATTGTCGAAGAAAAAAATGCAGTCGGTTATTTAACGTTTAATCGTCCAAAGCAACTCAATAGCTTTAATGAAACTATGCACAAAGAAGTCTCAGGAGTTCTCAAAGCATGGGCAAAAAATGCTGAGATTCGTGCAGTGGTGATTTCTGCGGAAGGTCGAGGTTTTTGTGCAGGACAAGATTTAAGTGACCGCGTGGTTGATCCAAATGCCGATGCACCTGATTTAGGCCGTTCGATTGAAATGTATTATAACCCACTGATCAAACTGATTACTGAAATGCCGAAACCAGTGCTGTGTGCAGTGAATGGTGTAGCAGCGGGTGCAGGTGCCAACATTGCTTTGGCGTGTGACATTGTACTGGCTGCAAAATCAGCATCCTTTATTCAAGCCTTTTGTCGTTTAGGTTTAGTTCCAGATTCGGGTGGAACATGGTTTTTGCCACGTTTGGTTGGTCGTGCACAAGCAATGGCTTTGGCTATGCTTGGCGATAAGATTCCTGCTGAGCAAGCACAACAATTGGGCATGATTTGGCAAGTGGTTGAAGACGAAAAACTGAAAGCCGAAGCCAGCAAATTGGCAGAACATTTAGCGACACAACCCACTTATGGTTTGTCATTGATTAAAAAAGCCATTCATGCTGCAGCAGCTAATAGCCTCGATGAGCAATTGATTTTAGAACGTGATTTACAGCGTTTAGCAGGGCGTAGCAGTGACTATCGTGAAGGTGTACAAGCCTTTATGCAAAAACGTACACCACAATATACAGGATGCTAAATCATGGCAGAACTTCATTTACAGCATGCCCCTGTGGCAGTGATTGGTGCCGGTACCATGGGCATCGGCATTGCACAATTGGCGGCCATGCATGGCCATCCGACCCATGTGTATGATGTCGATCCACAACGTGTAGAAAGTGCTTTTGCCGCACTAAAACAGCAATTACAAAAACGTGTAGATGCCGGAAAAATGGCGGCTGATCTCTTGCAACTGACCTTGTCCAATTTAAACGTGGCAGCGGATTTACACGCATTAGCAGACAGCCAACTGATTGTAGAAGCGATTATAGAAAACAAAGACGTTAAACAAAAGCTATTTCAACAGCTTGCTGATATCTGCTCGCCTGAGACGATCTTTGCATCCAATACATCTTCAATCTCGATTACTGCGATTGCTGCCAATATTCCACATCCAGAACGCGTGGTCGGTTTGCATTTCTTTAACCCAGCACCAGTGATGAAGTTAGTGGAAGTGATTGCAGGCTTAAAAACAGACCCAGCAATTTCTGATGCTTTAGTCAGCTTGATGACAGCATGGAAAAAAGTGCCAGTACGTGCAAAATCCACCCCAGGGTTTATCGTCAATCGTATTGCACGTCCTTATTATGCAGAAGCCTTCCGTGCCTTGCAGGAAAATGTCACCACACCTGAGCAACTTGATTTTATCATGCGTGAATGTGGACGCTTTTCGATGGGGCCGTGTGAGCTGACCGATTTAATTGGCCAAGACATTAATTTTTCTGTCACACAGAGTGTCTATGATGCCTTTTTTGATGAACCGCGTTATCGTCCATCCTTAATTCAAAAAGAATTAGTCGATGCAGGCTGTTTCGGTCGCAAAACTCAACAGGGTTTTTATGACTATCGAACGGAACATTCTAAAAAAGTGTATCAACTCCCTGTGATTTACAGTAAATCACCTGAAAAAAATGAGGTGGTGGTCAAAGGTGATTGGTCACATTCACAGGGTTTGATCGAGCTATTGCAACAATCTTTACATATTAATCTGCGTATTGAAGCGGCGCCAATGGCTGAAATTCTCATCGGTGATGTGTCTTTACGTTTATCAATGGGGCAATCTGCCGAAATTGATTATGCATCACAAAAAGTGGTGTTGATGGATTGGCATGGCGATTGGTCACAAGCCAAAGCCATTGCAGTTACAGCTTCACCAGCGTGTACAGCGATAGATCAAAAAAAGATTGAACAGTTGTTTATCGGCCAAAATATTATTCCGATTTGGTCTCAGGATCATCCAGGATTATATGTACTGCGCACTATTGCCATGTTGGTCAATGAAGGATGCGAGGCCGTTTTACATCAAATTGCGTCTGAACAAGACATTGATTCAGCCATGAAATTTGCTGTGAATTATCCTAAAGGACCATTCCAATGGGCACAAGAATTAGGATACAACATTATTTTACAGACTTTGCAAAATCTGTATCGTATTTATGGTGAAGAGCGTTATCGTCCTAATCTATATTTATTAAAAAAAGCGGCACAAGGACATGTGTCAACGCAGCAGCCATTACGCGCTGCCAGTTAAGGATAAAATGATGCAAGACGTATTTATTTTTGATGGGATTCGTACCCCAATTGGGCGCTATGCCGGTGGTTTAAGTAGTATTCGTACCGATGATTTGGCTGCATTGCCGATTCAGTATTTGAAGCAACAACATCCAAATTTGCCTTGGACGGAGGTCGATGAAGTGATTTTGGGTTGTGCCAATCAAGCCGGTGAAGACAATCGTAATGTGGCACGTATGGCAACATTACTTGCAGGCTTGCCTGAAAGTGTACCTGCCATTACAGTCAATCGTTTATGTGCTTCAGGTCTTGATGCAGTGGGGCTTGCTTCACGTGCGATTAAATCGGGTGAAGCGCAGTTTGTCTTGGCAGGTGGTGTGGAAAGCATGTCTCGAGCGCCCTTTGTTCAGTCTAAACCGACGAGTGCATTTAGCCGTACACCTGAAATTTTTGATACCACTATTGGTTGGCGTTTTATCAATCCGCTATTTAAAGCCAATTTTGGCGTCGACAGCATGCCTGAAACTGCTGAAAACGTGGCAGAAAAATACAATATCAGCCGTGCCGATCAAGACCAATTTGCCTACAACAGTCAGCAAAAAGTCGCAAAAGCACAGGCTGAAGGTCGCTTTGAGCGTGAGATTTTACCAGTCGAGATTAAAAGCAAAAAAGGTGTAGTGCGTGTTGCTCTAGATGAACATCCACGTGCAGAAACCACACTAGAAGCTTTAAATGCACTTAAAGCACCATTTCGTAAAGAAGGAGGTTCAGTCACAGCAGGCAATGCATCAGGTGTCAATGATGGTGCTGCATGTTTACTCTTAGGTAATAACGCCTTTGCTGAGCAGCATGGTTTAACTCCCCAAGTGAAAGTTTTAGGGATCGCAAGTGCTGGTGTAGAAGCACGTTATATGGGTATTGGGCCTGTACCTGCAGTGCGTAAAGTTTTAGCACAAACGGGCTTAACTTTAGAGCAAATGGATGTGATTGAACTCAATGAAGCCTTTGCAGCACAAGCTTTAGCTGTGATTCGTGAACTGGGTTTAGCGGATGATGATGCACGTATCAATCCAAATGGTGGTGCCATTGCTTTGGGCCATCCACTTGGCATGAGTGGTACACGTTTAGTCCTTACCGCAATGCATCAACTGAAAATTCAACAAGGAAAATATGCGCTGTGCACCATGTGTGTCGGTGTTGGGCAAGGTGTTGCCTTAATACTCGAAAATATCAATTCAGGACGTAATTGATTGACATAAAACAAGCTGTCGCGATGACTGCGTAAGGAGCAAGACAATGAATAAAAATGCAATGGAACACATCGAAACCGCATCTGTAGATGAATTACGTCAACTGCAAGTTGAGCGTTTAAAAAAGACGCTCAATCATGCTTATCATAACAGCACGGTGTATAAGCAAAAGTTTGATGAAGCAGGTGTACATCCGGATGATTTTAAACATCTTGAGGACTTAGCAAAATTTCCTTTTACCACCAAAAAAGATTTACGTGACAATTATCCATTTGGCATGTTTGCGGTGCCTCAAGAGCAAATTGTGCGCGTACATGCTTCATCGGGCACCACAGGTCAACCGACGGTGGTTGGCTATACCGAACATGACATCAATATCTGGTCGGACGTAGTCGCACGATCGCTGCGTGCTGCAGGGCTAAGCAGTAAAGACACCATTCAAGTGTCGTATGGTTATGGTTTATTTACCGGTGGCTTAGGTGCACATTATGGCGTAGAGCGTTTGGGTGCTACTGTCATTCCAATGTCAGGCGGGCAAACAGACAAACAAGCGCAGTTAATTCACGATTTTAAACCAACAGCACTCATGGTGACACCATCGTATTGCTTGAATATCATTGAAGCTCTTGAGAAAAAGTTTGGTTCAGCCAAAGACTGTTCTATTAAAACTGGTGTATTTGGTGCTGAACCTTGGACCAATGAAATGCGTAAAGAAATTGAAACGCGTTTAGGTATTGATGCCTTAGACATTTATGGCTTATCTGAGGTCATGGGTCCTGGGGTGGCAATGGAATGTTTAGAGTCCAAAGATGGCCCAACCATTTGGGAAGATCATTTTTATCCAGAAATTATCAATCCTGAAACAGGCGAAGTGGTGCAAGATGGTGAGCTGGGTGAATTGGTATTCACGACAATTACCAAAGAAGGCATGCCGGTTATTCGTTATCGTACCCGTGATCTGACACGTTTACTGCCAGGCACATCACGTACCATGCGTCGTATGGATAAAATTGTCGGTCGCAGTGATGACATGATGATTATTCGTGGTGTGAATGTGTTCCCATCACAAATTGAAGAGCAAATTTTGCAAATTCCACAATTAATTGCGAATTATCAGATTCATATTTGTAAGCAAGGACACTTGGATACATTGCATATTCGCACCGAAATGCGTCAAGATAGCAGTTCACAATTGGCGTCACAGCTTGCAAACCAATTAAAATCACAGATTAAAACCATGGTGGGGATTAGTGTGAGTGTTGAAGTGCTGAATGAAGGGAGTTTACCTCGCTCTGAAGGCAAAGCGCAGCGCGTGTTTGATATTCGACAATCCGCTTAAATGAACATGCCTGATGACTAGGCTCATCAGGCAATTCACAGGTAAATGAAAACGCAATGAATCCTAAATTAAAACAAATTATTGATGAGTTTATTCAACGTGAAGCGCTCAGTGGGACTTCATTGGTCATGACCATTTTTGGTGATAGCATTTATCACCGTGGCGGTGTCATCAGTCTTGCGAGCTTAATTCAGCTAATGGACGTATTTGGCTTGAATGAACGTTCAGTACGTACTGCGGTCTTTCGTTTGGTACAAAATGGCTGGCTCAGTTCAGAGAAAATTGGGCGCACCAGTTATTACCGTATTACGGAAAGTAGTCGTCAGCGTTTTATCATGGCTGATCAGAAAATTTATGGCTTTAGTCATAAAGATTGGGATAAAAAGTGGGACTTGGTGCTCCTTAGCTCAGTTGAACTTGAAAATAAATTGGTCTTAAAGAAAGAGCTTGAATGGTTAGGTTTTGCCAATATCGCGACCAATGTCATGGCGTATCCGGGCTGTGATCAACAAAAGCTGCAAAATTTATTACTCAGTCATCAAATGACCGATCAAGTCGTAGTATTTCGTGCCGAAACCCTAGAACTTTGGCAAGAATCTTATCCCACCATTAAACGTATGGTGGTTGTGAATTGGCCCATTCAAGAATTACATCAACGCTATGAAAAATTCATTAGTGATTTTCGTGAGTTTTTCTATTTTGTCGAGCAAGATGAAGACATAGATGCTGTCCAAGCCTTTCAAATTCGTATCTTATTGATTCATCAGTTCCGTCGTATTTTACTCAAAGATCCAAATTTACCATTTGAGTTGTTACCGACGGACTGGCTGTCGTTAATTGCACGTAATTTAAGTACCAATTTGTATCAGGCGGTGTTTATGGCAGGCGATGAGTTTTTCTTAAATGTTGCACGTACGGCTGAAGGCAGTATGCCGCCTGCACACCCACAGTTTTATAAACGTTTTGGTGGTTTAAAACAGCCAGATTTGAGCTATTAAATTAGCGTCTAATTTAAAATTAACAATAAGGATATAACAATGCCGTGCTATGCCATTGATGGCGTGATTCCAGTGGTCGATCCTCAGGCTTTTGTACACCCAAACGCCGTGTTGATTGGCGATGTGATTATTGAGGCAGGGGTTTATATTGGACCTTTTGCTGCCTTACGTGCTGATTTTGGCCGTATTCATATTCAAAAAAATGCCAATGTACAAGATTCTTGTACCATTCATGGCTTTCCAAACAGTGTGACCTTGGTGGAAGAGTGTAGTCATGTGGGGCATGGTGCTATTTTGCATGGCTGTGTGGTACGCAAGAATGCCCTCATTGGCATGAATAGTGTGATTCTCGATGAAGCTGTGATTGGGGAAAATGTGATTATAGGTGCCAACAGTACAGTTAAGGCAAAAGCAGAGATTCCTAATAATATGCTGGTATTGGGCAGTCCTGCACGGGTGGTGAGAGCCTTAACCGATCAAGAAATTGCTTGGAAACGTCATGGTACGGCGCAGTACATTGAGTTAACCGAGCGTTGTCTCAACAGTCTACAAGTGGTAGAACCTTTACCCCATGACACAGCAGAACGCTTAACATATAAAAATTTTCAGGCAGATCATGTCTTAAAGCAACAGATATAAGCTCTTCACATATTCAATTCATCTGTCCAAACGTCTCTGGCATGTTGCAAATGTCCGCTTTGATACACAGCGTTGCACCTGATTCGGTGACGTGTAGATCAATAACATAATCTGAAGGGAAGCGCATCCAGGTTCCCGTAGGATATACATGGTGTGCTGAGCTAAGCGCACCTTGCAAGGATAAAAATTTCAATGCCATGTTCAGCACTTTCAGCCATGCATTGATTGGGTTTTAATTTTTCCAAAAAAGTCTGTTCAACATTTGATTTAAATAAGGAGCAGATTTCTCGGCCTTGCTGAATACGCCAATGCTTTGGGTCATGAGTATTAATGCGTGTTGGAGTCACTTCATGTTTTGTCATTTGCATGAGTTTGACAAAAATTTGGCAACCCATTTCACTCGATACCCGATGGCTAGATTGATGTGGATTACGCATATACCATCCTGCAAGATAGTGTTGATCCTCATTTTCAGTAAATGTTCCAGTTAAGACCAAAACCTCTTCACCAAGGGGGTGCGTATGTTCAGTGAATGGAGTCTGTGGCGAAAATTCAACCACACTGGTTGCGCGCGCTTTTTCTGCACCAATTCGGTCAAGTATCATACGATTGACTTGACCGCCTGGAGATTTGACCCAATGGTAATCTTGCGGAGTGATGATAATTGGTTTTGAAAAATCAGCATGAAGATGCATAACACAATACACGTTTGTAAATTTAAAGAGAAAATAAATGTAACTTTTTCAACAACACTATACGAGTTTAAACAACATCTCAGCAGTTGAATTATTAAGTGAATTGCAGTGCAATGGACTGAAATGGGAAGGAGGAATGTCGGTTGTATGTAAAGGTGAGAGCAGGTCCGAGTAATCACAAGGGGCTCAGTACAAGGAGATACTATGATGATTCATGGTTCAATTTAGCGGTTCAAAAGTATGCTTACACCGCGTAGCAAGATCAGCATTGTGATTATCTATAAACAAAATACCTGTTGCGACTTTTAACTGCTCCACAGCGCCCAAAATTTTATAATTTCAAGCCCAAGACGGAATTTCTTACGAGCAGATTGCGACTTTACATAGTCATGCTGTGATATCGACTTGCGTTAATTTGCTTTAAAAAGCATATAGTTGCTTGGACTTTTTGGTGATTTTAAAGATGATTATGGTTATATACATGGGGTTCTGCTTGTTTCTTAGGAATTGATCAAGATGCCAAATATGTGTCAAAGCATATTTTAAAATGTTATCAAATTTTTCAAATATGCTGGGAGGATTGCTTGGCGTTAATATGACGCATAACAAGATGACTCTAGGAAAATAGGGTCATTTTTCGATGTTCTGTTTTAAATCCTAAGAAAAACGTCATGTGACAATTTTTTGGAATCAAAGCATTAAACAAGTGATCAATGTGAGAAAATAAGAATAGTTTTTGTGCCAATTAAAGAATCAGAGAATTACGTAAGCCAGACAATAGGTCAGTATCGTGTTTAGGTTTGCATATTACCTTAATTTAACATAATATACATTATACGAAATGCTTCAACTTTATTTACAAAGATGATAATTCACAGCTCTTGCACATCAACTGTATTCAAATTGCTATGTTCCTAAGCTTCGCTAAAAATAAATTTGTCCTGCCACAATCCTTAGACAAGAAAAAGCCATAACAATTGTTGTTATGGCTGTACATATGTATTTCTATATTTAAATCAATCAATTGTTTTCCTGATTGTTGATTTAGGAAGATTTGATTTTCTCACTGCTAAATGCATTTGCCTTTCGCTCTATTTGATCCGGCTTTAAGAATGATGATGCAATAATCGCAATCACTGCAAAGCCTGAAATATAGGCAATAATTAAATTAGGGCTTCCATCACCAATACTCAGCAATTTCGTCGCGATTAATGGTGCTAAACCACCACCTAGCACGCCTGCAAATTGAACTGAGATTGAAATACCGCTATAACGTATTTCTGCTGGAAATTGGCGCGAAAATAACTGTGACTGCGGCGCATACATCAAAGGAAAAACCACACCAATACCAATCACAATGGCCGTCCAAACCAATACTGGATCTTTAGTATTTAACATCGCAAAAAATGGATAGCTGTATAAAGCCAGTACGCATAAACCAAATCTAAACATGTTTTTTTGCCCAACTTTATCAGACAAATGTCCAAAAATTGGCGTAATAACCATGATGACTGCAGCACCACAAATCGTTGCAAACAAGATATCTTGCCTAGGAATATTTAGCTGTGTGGTGGTATAGGCTAAAGCAAATGTCGATGCCAAATAGAACCAAGCATTTTCAGCAGCTCGAGATAAAATAATCGTAATCAACTGCTTAGGATGATTCTTCAATACCTGTTTTGCTGGAACTTTAATTGTTTCGGTTTGCGCTTTAACTTTTTCAAAGTCTGGTGATTCAGGTACTTTTACACGAATATACCAACCTACAGCCAGTAAAATAATGCTGGCTAAAAATGGTAGACGCCAACCCCAGCTAAATAACGCTTCTTCAGGTAACATTGAGACTAAGCCTAAAGCCACCGAAGCGAGCAATAAACCACCACCTGTACTGGCTTGCGGTAAACTTCCCCAAAAGCCTTTTTTACCCGCTGGCGCATGCTCTACCGCCATGAGGACTGCTCCGCCCCATTCTCCACCCATGGCCATGCCCTGTATAAATCTTAAAATAATTAAACAGACCGTTGCCCAATAACCAATGGTTTCAAATGTCGGTAACAACCCAATCATCACTGTGGGAATACCCATCAACATTAGTGTGACCAATAACATTGATTTACGACCAATTTTATCGCCAAAATGGCCAAAAACAATGCCACCAAGTGGTCGACCAATAAAGCCTACAGCATAGGTAGCAAATGCTGCCAATACGCCAGTTAAGGGATCAAGATTTGGGAAAAAAGTCGATTGAAAATGAGTGCTGCGGCAGCACCATAGATAAAAAAGTCATACCATTCGATGGTTGTACCCACCATGCTGGAAATACCCGCTAAACGATGCGAGGACTTAGCTGGTGGAGCTGTGTTTCCCTGTACATTTTGCATTGTTATCTTCCTTATTCTGCAAGATATTTCTACGTTGCATTTTCACGATGCTTGATTTGTATGATGATTTTCTTCATGAAAATCAATATTTTTAGATCTTATATGTGTTTAATTTACGCTGAGTCACTGGTTCATATCGAACATAAAATCAAATATGAATATTGACCAAGGGTTTGAACCGTTAAAAATATAAACCTACTGATTAAATAGATATTTCCTCCATTATTTTGTCTAAAGTCGGACTAGACTGTTGCCACTTTGGCTGTTTGTCTTTATCCACAATTAATGCACGCACACCTTCAACAATATCGCCATGTTGAAACCAAACGTCTTGTAAATGTCGTTCAATTTGCATGCATTGCTTTAGTGAAAGACCTCGACCTAAATGTTGGAGTTGCAAACTGATCCTTTTCGCGATTGGAGATCGTTGTTCCAAGGTATTGCGTATTTTTAACGCCCACGCTTGAGCATCATTATGCTGTTCATTTTCAAGACTATTTTCAATGGCATCAATGCTCTCAAAACCAAAATGCTTACGAATTAAATCTGCATTTTGACTAAGTTTACTTTCCGCTGGTCGAGTAATATATTTCGCAATCAATTGTTCAATATTTTCTTTGCTGAGATGCTTGGAATTTCTTAAATCTTCTTCTAATTGAACAAGTTGCTCACTCGGAACATGGTAGTCAATCAAATCTAGATACAACGCATCGCTAGCACTGATTTGATCGCCCGTAGTTGCCATGTACACACCAATATCATCTAAACGGGATAAAAAGTGTGTCGCAGCCACATCTGGGAAAAATCCAATGGCAGTTTCAGGCATGGCAAATCTAGACTTTTCGCTGCTGACAAGCACATGACATGCTTGGGCTAAGCCAAATCCACCGCCAAGTACATAGCCATCGAGTATGACAATAATGGGTTTTTCATACGAACGAATGGTGTTCAGCATTTCATACTCAGCTTGAAAATAAGCTTGATGATCATCTCTACCATTCATATAACTATCATAGAGATAGCGAATATCTCCACCTGCACAAAATGCTTTGGGACTATTTGAGCGAATAAGTACAGCATGAATATTGGTTTGATCAGCCCATAGTGCTAATTGCTGTTGAATCCCCTGAATCATTTCCAAAGACAAGGCATTTAAACTTGCCACGCGATCTAAACTGATTTGGCCTAAATGTCCATGTTCTTCAATCATTAAGTTATTTGTACTCATATCCATATAATCCTTTTTTATTTTTAATTGTCTTTAAAATTGGCTTGGCGCTTTTCAACAAATGCTTGCATGCCTTCTTTTTGGTCTTGAGTTGCAAAAATCGAATGGAATGTTCTACGTTCAAAGCGTAAACCTTCTTGCAAACTGACTTCAAATGCACGATTAATTGACTCTTTGATCATCATGGTTGCGACTACAGATTTTTCGGCTATTTTTTCAGCAGCTTTTAAGGTCTTTTCGACCAACTCCTCTTTAGGAAAGACTTGAGCAACTAAACCACTCTGCTCTGCTTCTACTGCGCCCATTTGTCTGGCAGTCAGACACATTTCCATAGCTTTGGCCTTACCTATAGCAAGCGTTAAGCGCTGTGTCCCACCTATCCCTGGGATTACTCCTAAAGTCACTTCTGGTAAACCGAATTTTGCATTGTCGGCACAGTAAATAAAGTCACACATGAGCGCTAACTCACAGCCTCCACCTAACGCATAACCACTAACAGCTGCAATTAAAGGTTTACGGCGCTGAGCAATTCGATCTGCCAGATGAAAAAAATCATCCAAATAAATATTCGGAAAACTCAGTTCAGCCATTTCTTTAATATCTGCGCCAGCGGCAAAGGCTTTTTCTGAACCTCTAATAACCATACAACCGATGGCAGGATCTCGATCTAAATCATCCAACGCCAAATTAAGGTCTTGAATTAATGTGCTATTTAATGCATTTAAGGCCTGAGGACGATTTAAAGTAATGAGTCCAACACCATTGTTTTTTTCGAGCAGAATCGTTTCAAATTGCATGTGATATCCCTATATATGTTCAATATTTATAAGTAGGCTTCGTCTGAAGCCTTGTCGTTTTAAATGTCTTAATGACCACGTTATAAGCTGCGAGCAATTACTAAACGTTGGATATCACTCGTACCTTCATAGATTTGGCAAATACGTGCATCACGATATATACGCTCTATCGGGAAATCTTTGAGATAGCCATAGCCTCCAAAGACTTGTAATGCTGCGGAGCAAACACGCTCAGCCATTTCAGACGAAAAAAGCTTGGCCATAGACGCTTCATTTAAACAAGGTTGTCCTGCTTCTTTTAAACGTGCCGCGTGATAGACCAATTGGCGTGCGGCCTCTATTTCTGTTGCCATACTTGCCAATCGGAACGCAACTGCCTGATGTTCAAAAATTGGTTTACCAAAAGTAATACGCTCTTTGGCATATCGGGTTGCTTCTTCTAATGCTGCACGTGCAAGACCAACTGCTTGCGCCGCTATACCAATACGACCGCCTTCTAGATTTGATAAGGCAATTTTCAAACCTTCACCTTCTTTTCCTAACATTAGGCTTTCATGCACACGCACGTCTGTGAGTGCAATTTGGCAGGTATCTGAGGCATGTAATCCAAGCTTTTCTTCAGTACGAATCACTTCATAACCGGGTGTTTCTCTTGGTACAATAAAAGCACTCATGCCTTTTTTCCCTGCACTTGGGTCAGTCACAGCAAAGACAATAATGACCCCTGCATTATGTCCCGAGGTAATAAACTGCTTAGCACCATTAATCACCCATTCATTGCCATCTTTTACTGCACGAGTTTTAATGGCAGCAGCATCTGAACCCGTATGTGGCTCAGTTAATGCAAATGCACCGATCATTTTGCCTTGTGCTAAAGGCACTAAATATTTCTGCTTCTGTTCTTCTGTGCCAAATTTAGCAATAGGAACACAGCCTACCGAGTTATGTACACTCATAATGGTTGAGGTTGCCCCATCTGCCGCTGCAATCTCTTCTAGAGCCATAACATAGGCAAGATTACCTGTATCTGAACCACCCCATTCATCTGATACCAACATACCCAATAAACCCAGTTCCCCCATCTGCGCTAAAGCCGCTTTGGGAAAGGTACCGTGTTTATCCCATTCAGCCGCTTGAGGTTTAATTTGTTCCTGTGCGAAACTGCGTGCCATGTCCTGAATTAATAATTGTTCTTCGGTAAATTGCATCTTATCTTCCTGTACATCAATCAATTGCTTCCATCCAGTTTGAAAATGACTAGAACTGAATGAAAGCTTGATTTTGATCCTGATTGTTCGGCATTAATTTAGAGTTAATCGTTACGTCATTTAACTTGCATGCTGCGTGGATTGTTTCGCAATCTCTTGATTTCTTAATAAGAAACGCTGAATTTTTCCACTTGGGGTTTTCGGCAGTTCTTGAACAAACTCCACCAATCGTGGATAAGCATGTGCAGATAAGCGCTTTTTCACAAATTGCCCTAGTTGCTCTGCTAACTCTTCTGACGCTGTGACATGCTCAGCTAAAATCACAAAAGCTTTTACAATTTCTGTCCGATCCGGATCAGGTACACCAATGACCGCAGCTTCAATCACTGCATCATGCTCAAGTAAAGCGCTTTCAACATCGAATGGCCCGATACGATAACCTGATGTGGTAATCACATCATCATTACGACCAACGAAGCTCATACTGCCATCTGCGTGTAATTCTGCGGTATCACCCGTGAGGTAATAATGCTTTACAAAGGGTGACTTACGACTTTCTTTATAGCCACCAAACCACATCATCGGTGATTGACTAATATCGACAGCCAGTACTCCTGGCGTTCCTGCAGCTAGCTCTTGCCCTTGTTCATCAACAACCGCCACGCGATATCCCGGACTGGCATAACCTGCGACACCTGCGCGAATATCATGTTGTAAACCATGGTGATTACACACCACCATACCAACTTCAGTCTGACCATAATGGTCAAAGATCGGTGCATCGAGGACTTGTTTAAACCAACGGAACACTTCAGGGTTAAGCGGCTCTCCAGCACTACTCACGACTCTAAATTTCCCTTTGAGTTTTGCCATTTGTTCAGGATCAGCCGCCATCATCATTCGATACGCTGTCGGTGCGCCTGCAAGGTTCGTCACTTTGTAGTCATCTACGATCTGACACAAACTATCAATGCTAAAACCACCTTCGTAAAAGAGTGTTGCATGTCCAAGTAAAAGTGGCCCAGTAATTCCGTAATACAAACCATAAGCCCAACCCGGATCGGCAATATTCCAAAACGAATCATCTTCACGCAGTCCTACCGCATTTTTCATATATTGACCAAAAGCGATCAAAGCTTTAAGCGGGACTTCTAAGGGCTTTGCAGGACCTGTAGTACCTGAAGTAAACATCAAAAGAAATGGATCATTGATGCTCTGTAGGACAATTTCACAATCTGTAGACTGTGCGTTTACTTCATCCCAAAAGTTTAAATCTCCCTGTTGTATCCCTTGACCCGCTGGATCTGCAACAGTAACGATTTGAGGACAATGTGCGACTTCATCTAATTTACTGCGATTACCAACATCGCTAATCACCAATTTGCTTTGTGCAAGGTGTAAACGATGTTCAATGGCTTTGGGGCCAAAGGCGGTAAATAGCGGTTGATATACAGCACCTATTCGCCAAGTACCTAAAATAACCACAAGTAATTCAACTGTACGAGGTAATAAACCCGATACACGATCACCTTTTTGCACACCCTGTGACTTTAAAAAATTGGCAAATTGGCTCGACCACTGTTGCAGCTCTGCAAAGGTATATTGTTCTTTCCGCCCATCTTTACCTTGCCAATATAGTGCGACCTTATTTTGATCAATCGCATGACGGTCGCAGCATTCATAACATGCATTTAATTGCTCTAAAGAGCCTGATAACATTTCTTTGGCAGCATGATTTAAGTCAAATGCCTTTGCAACATCTTGATAATTCGACATCTTCTCTACCTCAGTCTCAATTTATTGTTATTCCGACACGAGTGTTAGTATTTTTAGCCATCCCTAGGCTAGATTGGTGTTCAAAGCGATTAAGCGTCCTTAGGTAAGTATTGCTGCACAATGCTTGAAAAATCTAAGTGTGCATTACCTTGTAAACACAGCTGTTGATACATTTGCTGAACCAGTCCGCCTAAAATAATCGGCTGTTTGACTTGTCCTGCGGCTTCTACAGCCAGTCCTAAATCTTTCAACATCAACTGCGTTGCAAAACCATCGGTATAGCCACGTCCCGCAGGTGCATTTGCTGAGATACCCGGCCATGGATTACATACATCCGAACTCCAGCAACGTCCGCTCGAACTATTCACCACACCTGCTAAGGCTTGAGGATCAATCCCTAGACGCGCACCGAGCGCCATACCTTCAGCAACGGCTGCCATGGAAATACCAAGAATCAAGTTATTGCAAATTTTCGCAATTTGACCTGCACCCACATCACCACAATGCACAATGTTTTTACCCATGTGGCCCAATACCGCTTTGGTTCTTTCAAAGGTTTGATCATCTGAACCGACCATAAAGGTTAATGTACCTGCCTGAGCACCAATAGTTCCGCCTGAAACAGGTGCATCACAGATTTTTATCTGATGTGCAGCACCTGCCTCGGCTATGTCCTTAATGGTTTGCGGATCAATGGTACTGCTATCGATACATAAGCTTCCTGCTTTCATTACCGCCAACACACCATTTTCTCCCAAGTACACCTCTTTGACATGCTTGGCAGCGGGCAACATGCTAATTACAACATCTGCTTGTTTCGCAGCATCTTGTGGACTTTGGCAAACGATGCCACCTGCTTCAGTAAAATACTGAATCGCAATTTCGCTTAAGTCGAAACCGTAAACCGTAAAACCTGCTTTGAGTAGGTTTTGGGCCATTTTCCCGCCCATGTTTCCTAAACCGATAAAGGCAATATTCATCCTTGAACTCCTAAATTAACGTAGGTTAATGGTGGTATTCACTTCACCTTTTTCTTGTGTATCTTCGAACCAACGACTGGTGATGGTTTTGGTTTGTGTATAGAACTGAACCGCTTGCTTACCATATGGACCTAAGTCACCCAGTTTTGAACCACGCGATCCTGTAAAGCTAAAGAAAGGAACTGGTACAGGAATTGGAATATTGATACCTACTTGACCAATATCGATATCGCTTTGGAATGTACGAGCGACTGCACCACTTTGTGTAAATAGTCCAACACCGTTGCCGAATGGATTGGCATTAATCAATTCAATCGCCTGCTCCAGAGTATCGACATGAATAATGGCTAATACGGGCCCAAAGATCTCTTCGGTATAGATGCGCATATCGGTTGAAACTTGATTAAAAATCGTTGCTCCGACAAAGTTTCCTTGCTCATAGCCAATGACTTGAACATCACGACCATCCAGCAGCAACTCCGCACCTTGCTCTACACCGCTTTGAATTAAATCCAGTACACGTGCTTTTGCGCGAGGTGAAATAACTGGGCCAATATCGGTATTCGGCTCATGCCCTGCATTGACCTTCAGCGTTTTGGCTTTTTCAACCAGTTCATTGACCCATTCTTTACTTTCACCAACCATGACAGCAACCGACAAAGCCATACAACGCTGACCAGCCGCACCAAATGCTGCACCAACGAGAGCATTTAAAGTTTGTTCTTTATTGGCATCTGGCATCACAACCACATGGTTTTTAGCCCCCATCATCGACTGCACACGTTTTCCATGCTGTCCTGCAAGGTTATATACATGTGTACCAACGGCTGTAGAGCCTACAAATGAAATGGCCTTAATAGCTTGATGTGTGCATAAACGATCAACGACGTCCTTACCACCATGCACTACGTTCAATACGCCTGCTGGAATACCGGCTTCAATCGCAAGTTCAACAAGCATCATAGTCGATAATGGATCTTGTTCAGATGGCTTTAAAACAAAGGTATTTCCACTGACAATGGCCATTGGGAACATCCACAGTGGAATCATCGCTGGAAAGTTAAATGGCGTAATTCCTGCACATACACCCAAAGGTTGTTGCAAGGTATAGGTATCCACACCACGTGCAACACCTTCTATATATTCGCCCATTTGAAGTGTGCCAACCGAACACGCATGCTCAACGACTTCTAAACCACGTTGAATATCACCCTCGGCATCTGCTAGCGTCTTTCCTTGCTCAGCCGTCAGTACACGGGCAATGTCTTTCATATTGCTACGGATCAGATCTTGTAGTTTCAGCATAATGCGCATACGTGCTTGAACGGGTGTTAAGCGCCAAGTTTTAAACGCCTCTTGCGCTGAAGCAATCGCTGCATCCACTTCTTCCATAGTCGCCATTGGTACACGACCTAAAACCTCTTGAGTTGCAGGATTTAGAATGTCTTGCCACTCTGTAGTGTTTGACTCTACAAATTTACCGTTAATTAATAATTTAGCCGTCGCTGACTGAATATTTGACATTGTGTTCATGACCTCTCCATAGGCACTTATTGTTTTGTACTGACTTAGAAAATATCCAAAAGCCTTATATTTATATTTTCCAATTCACTTCAAACTAGCAAAGAAAATTTTGACTACCAATAGAGATTCACGCACGATTGATGTGCAAATATGCACAGGGATGACAATAACAATGAAAGTAGATTGGGATCATTTACAGTATTTTTTGGTTTTGGCTCGTGCGAAAACCCTAACCAATACCGCACGTATTATCGGTGTTGAGCACAGTACGGTTTCTCGACGTATACATGCGCTAGAACTGGCTTTAGGCACGCCATTATTTAAACGTGAAGCCACAGGTTATGAGCTCACTTTAGAAGGTTTGGCACTGGTTCCTCGCGTTGAACAAATGGAACAGGCTTTTTTACAAATCGAAAAACCTAACCAACCTATGCAAGGTCGTGTGCGAATTGGCACACCCGAAGGGTTTGGAACAGCATTTTTGACACAGCTCTTGGCAGAATTGTCCAAAAAATACCCTCTATTGACTATCGACCTTATTCCAGTGCCGAAAATGATCAAGCTTTCACATCGTGAAGCAGATATTGTTATTTCCATTGATCGGCCGAAATCCGGCCCCTATATCATTACTCGACTGGCAGACTATTGTTTAAAGATTTATGGCAGTAAAGAATACCTAAAAAACACGCAACCCATTCATACATTAGAAGATTTAAAATCACACACTTTTGTGAACTATATAGATGATCTAGTCTATAGCCCAGAACTGTATTGTTTAGAGCGCTTACCTATTCAGCTCAATGCTAACTTTAGAAGTAGTAGTATTTTGGCACAACAAATTGCCGTGAGTGCGGGTGCAGGATTGGCAATATTGCCCAAATTTTTGGCCGAGGAAAAACCCGAATTAGAACAGGTCTTAGCGCAAGATGTTCGTTTTGTACATACCTTTTGGATGCTGACCTTAGTCGATTTACAACATGAGCCACGCATTAAATTGGTTTGGGACTTTTTGAGAAAAAGAACTGACCAATATCATAGTTTATTAATGGATTAAGAGATGAAGCTTCCTTCCAAACTATAACTGTTATAGAAATTTAGATGAATGTTGTATCTATGCTTTAAGATGTTATACCCCAATAATCACCTATAACTACTAGGGATTTAGAGTACATCTTATGAGCAATCAAGAGCCTAAAAAACCGCAAAAATATGCAGACAGTGAAATTTCAGATAAGGCCTTTAAACGTGCCATTATTTGGTTCTCAATCTATGTGCTTTTATTCTGTATTGGTGTAGCGTTTGTCGTTGGTGCAGATAATTCCTATCTACCTTAAACGATAATCTATTCACTTATGGCAACTCGCTATTGCATGTACATCTTACATTTCATGTTTGCTAGTGATCAGATCATATTGTATTGATCATTAGGCCAAATAAATTGGTCTTAAATTTGAATTTTAAAAAAGCTTGTAAATCTAGATACAAGCTTTTTGCATTTTTAAAGTGATCAATTCACAGCTATAAACTTAATTAGTCATCTTTATCGCTTATGCAGGACTCTGCTTTTTCACTTGATGCTGTAGATGCGTTTGAATATATTCACCGTATACCGACATTTTTTCGAAGATATGCTCTGAATAAAACATGTCTTCTACCAAGACTTGCGCACGATCAAACTCATATAAACTTAATCGTTGTAAAATTTGCGCATTAATAAACGAAAATTTTTGGCATAAATCGATATATTGCTGATCTTTGTCTTTAAATAGCAGCTTTAACATATTGATTTTATTTAGATCAAAATCAATCGGTTCAACTTTATCCGCCAAGACATGGATTTCAACATCTAAAAATTCAGCGAGCTGTTTTAATTTCTCTAGGTTTATATGTAGATGTGTAATACAAATGATTTTGGAAACTTTCGGATTACATAAGCTATTGATCAAACTAAAATAGAAGTATTCTGCTGGCGATAGCTGTTCATTATGTAGCTCAATGTAGACATTGAGTCCCGATAAAACATCATCAACTTTAAATGCGCTAAGTTTGGCCTCAGCATGATAATAACGATTTAATATCGCAACATTTTCAGGACTTTGCGGTGTAGCGTAGATCACCTTCTGATTCAAATTCGCTAGGATAAATGGTGCAAATATAAAAGCCGCATTTTCAGCCTTGGCATTCATATGCTCCTGACAAATACTGACATAGCCCACTTGCTGTACTTGGCGCAAAATTCGACTGCGTAAAAGCACTGCTTCTAAATTTGTATGCTGTTGTTGCAACAGATGCAGCGTTGAATCTGTCAATGGAACACCCACCAGTAAATGTTGTAACAGTTCTAATTCACTGGCTTTAAACATACTCAACTCCCTAACTTCCATACCATTTGACGCCACAAGTGTTGTGGTCAATGCACCTTATAAAAAATTCAAGCTTAAAATTAGATACAGTGAATTTGAAAAAACATATAACAGTACAGACTCATCTGTTATAAAAATATAATGTAAAGTTTCTTTTACTGATATATTTATAACAGAATCTTGTCTTGTTGATGACTATGTATAAATCGGAACAGCTCGCACAGCACCTACGTCAACTGATTGAAAATGGCACTTTAAAAGCGCACGAAAAACTTCCGTCTTTACGTGAACAAGTGCAGTTGTCCGGTTTTAGTTTAATCACGGTCATGAATGCTTATCAGGAGTTGGAATCACGTGGCTTAATCTATGCACGTGAGAAATCTGGCTACTATGTGGCGCAAGGCTTACTCGAAATAGAAGCTGAACAAACTCAAATCGTGTCCTTAAACACACCGGTTGAAATTAACTCTCTGGTCTTTAAGTATTTAAAATCAATACAAGATGAAAAAATCATTCCATTGGGTTCAGCCTTTCCATCTCAAGACATTGTTTTTTCTAAAAAGTTAACCCAAATCATGGGGCAAATTTCCCGAAATCCCAAAAGTTACGATGCCATTGATAATCTTCCACCCGGTAATTTAGCCCTTCGTAAGTTGATTGCACAGCGTTATTGCATGCAAGGCATTGCCACAGATCCAGAGGATATTGTGATTACCTCAGGCTGTATGGATGCACTGAATCTTTCCTTACAAGCCATTGCCTCACCGGGTGATTATATTGTGTTACAGCAAAATATTTTCTATGGCGCCTTGCAAGCTGCAGAGCGCTTAGGCCTTAAAGTGGTGACCTTACCTGAACATCCACAAGACGGTTTTGATTTAACCGCGTTTGAACATATTTTAAAAACTTATCCCGTCAAGATCTGTTGGCTGATGCTGAATTCGCATAATCCTGTGGGCTTCACAGTGAGTGATGAAATCAAGCAAAAAATTGCCGTTTTATTACACCAATATCATGTGCATTTAATTGAGGACGATGTGTATGAAGAAATGTATTATGCATCCAAGAAACCCGTTTCAATGAAATACTTTGACCAAAATAATATGGTCTTACATTGCTCATCTTTTTCTAAAACTTTGGGCGCTGCATTTCGGGTCGGTTGGGTGCACGCCGGTAAATACTCTCAAGCGATTCAACACTTACAGCTTATGAGCACGATTTCCGTCAATACCTTATTGCAAAATGCCTTGGTGGAATTTATTTCAAATTATCATTATGAAAAACATTTACGGGTCTTAAGAAAAAGTCTACAACAACATAAATTACAGTTTTACCGTTATTTAGAAAGCCGCCTACCGACTGGATGCAAATTACAATATCATCCAAGTGGTTATTTTCTTTGGTTAAAATTACCGGAGAATGTTGAAAGTATGGCAGTCTATGAAGCCTTAATTCAACAGCAGATCGGTGTTGCTCCAGGCCGTCTATTTAATGTTGTGGAAGCCAAAACTCAATATATCCGTTTAAATTGTTCCTTTGCATGGAAGGATGAGATTCAACAGGCTTTAGATGCCCTCCTTAGTATAATCTCTGCACTTTCCTCAAATCAGATGAATATTTGACAATTTTTATTGTCATTATTATGCTCAAACAGATATTGTTCAAATACATATATTTGTTGTTGAGATAACACCGAATTCATTCAACATTTACCAAAATTCAAAAAACAAATGGGTTAGTTCATGGAAGATCAAAAACACAGTCAACGCATACATGCCTTTAGTTCGGATGTACTCACAGATCTAGATGCTGTGGGGATTGCACAGCTCATCAAATCTAAAGAAGCCTCCGTGCAAGAAATAACTCAAGCGGCCATTGCACGTGCGGAACAAGTGAACCCCCATCTAAATGCCATTGAACTGGACTGTTTTCAGCGTGCTTTAGAGCAAAATCAATATGTTGAACATGGTCTTTTTGCGGGCGTCCCTTTTTTCTTTAAAGATAATCTAGATTATCAAGGCTTGCCCTCACGTCATGGTTCAAAGGCCATAGGTTCAAAACCAGCCGATCGTAATCCTCAAATTAGCCAACAAATCTTAGATCAAGGTTTTGTCGTATTAGGAAAAACTAAACTGCCTGAATTTGGTCTAAATGCCAGCACCGAATATAAAGATGGCTCAGCCACCTATAACCCGTGGCATTTAAGTTATTCCTGCGGCGCATCTTCTGGCGGTTCTGCAGCTCTCGTTGCAGCCGGTGTCGTGCCGATTGCCCATGCCAATGATGGCGGTGGTTCGATTCGTATCCCTGCTGCATGCTGCGGCCTGATTGGATTAAAGCCTAGCCGTGGCCGTACTTATGACAGTGAAGCAGCAGCTTCTCTTCCGATTAATATCATCAGTGAAGGTGTCCTAACCCGTAGCATACGAGATACTGCTCATTTCTATGCAGGAATGGAGTCAAGTTATTACAATAAAAAGTTGCCACGCATAGGCATGATTCATGGCCCTTCTAAACGTCGACTACGCATAGGCTTAGTCCCGCAATCGATTACAGGGCAAATAGATAGCGAAACAACTACAACCTTAATGCATAGCGCAGCACTATTAGAAAAATTAGGTCATCATGTTGAAGAACTTCAGTTACCTTTTTCCTTAAGCTTTGTTGAAGATTTCAGTGAATATTGGGGGATGTTGTCCTTTTTACTGAGTACCTTTGGCAAGAAAATCTTTGGCGCTGACTTTAATCCAAAAGAGTTAGATCACTTAACCGTTGGTTTATCGAAGTTGTATAAAAAGAACTTTTATAAAACCCCGCTATTTCTGTATCGATTAAAGAAAATGCAGCAACAATATCGTGAAATCTTTAAGCATTATGACGTTTTGCTATCGCCTGTACTTGCACATACCACACCTAAAATCGGCTATTTGTCACCTCAATTACCGTTTGACCAGTTATTTGAACGTATACAGAACTATGTGACTTTTACACCCATCCAAAATGTTGTTGGTGCTCCAGCCATGTCGATTCCTATGGGAGAAACGCAAAACGATGGACTACCGATCAGTATGCAAATTTCAGCCGATGTCGGTGATGAAAAAACCTTGATCGAACTGGCATATGAAATTGAAGAAGCTCAGCCATGGCGACGTATTCAGGATGTGCCTCGAACTGCTTAACAGCCCAATCAAAGGTTTAAAAAAGGGAGCTGATTGGCTCCCTTTTTTATTTTCAGATCCGCAGCATAAGGCTTTTCAATTGTTCGCTGTATTTGAATATAAGATGCTTAATTAAAATGATACGTCAGTCCTGCATATACTGCCCGACCTTCACCCGGTGTTAAACGAGCAGGATCTTTGCCGGCATCGTTATAGCCCGGTGTCACGGTAGATGCATATTTTTTATTGGCTATATTTCTGAAATCCAACCAAGCCATATACTGTTTTTGCGGTTGAATATAGCCGAACGATGCTCCCCAAATTTGCCAATCTTTTGCGTAGAAACTATTGGCATAGTCGGTTGTGACCTTTGCGGCATAAAGTGTATTAACCGCAGCATAAAAGCCTAAAGGATGTTCGTATTTCAGTTCAGCCTGATAGATGTGTTTTGGTATACCTGCAAGCTCATTTTTTCCAAATACCGCATCATTTTTATAGTGAAAATCATTCAAGGTGTAGGCTTGTTTCAGTTGAACTTGTCCATATTCATCATTTTGCCAAAGTGAACTGTTTAAACCGAATTCAATCCCTTGATGAATGGTGTCTGAAGCATTCGATTCGGCAATAATCTTTTTAGGCTCTGTTTGGATTTCAACAGCCAACAGTTCATTTTTAACCTGTGAATAGTAATATGCAATATTCCACTCACCTAGTGCATGTTGACCACGCCCACCCAGTTCAAATGTATTCGCAGTCTGACTATTCAAATGAATCGGAGCGCTTTGGCGTCCCGTCGCTGCGCCACTTTCGTCGGGGAACTTTTGATCCGAACCCCAAATTAAAGCCCAAGGATGTGGTGCTTCTAAGCTTCGACTGACATTGGCAAAGAGCTGTGTTTCAGGTTGGATTTGATATCGAAAACCTAGCGATGGCAGGACATTCCATTCACGAATATTTTCTTTATGACTTTGCACAGGCCATGTCACTTCACTTTCACGATGGGTGTACGCCAATGCAACTCGACTATCGAGCCAAAACTGTGGGTGTAGTGCCAAGGCATTGGCATAATGTAAAACATAGTCACCACCTTGGTAGGTATAATGCCGCGTTTCTGTACCCGCAGCATAGGCGCCTTGCGCTACACGCAAGCGTTCAACGACCTGACCATCTGGCAAATGCGTGGTACTACGAAAACCTAAAGTATTTTGGCTTTCATGCCCCCATAGCGTTCGGTCAAATTGGTAGTTAAATAAGGTAATGATATCGTCATAGTCAACATCGGTACTATACAAACCTTCTTGCAAATCCATCGGATAATGATGATAGGCCAGACCCAACTGTAAACGATCGCCCGAGTCCAAAGTCATATTGGTTTTATTCGCCAACCAAAGACTTCCCGGCTGCGGACGATTATTATTCAGCGAGATATTTTGGGCTACTGCTTGTTTTGGATTTTGTTCAATCTGTTGTTGGGTTAGACGTCCCGGCGTTTGGTGTTCAGTCTCTCGGTAACGCAGATAAAAACGTGTATCTAGGTTAGGGTTTATTTTATATCCCACATTGGCCGATAAACCTTTGCTCTGGCTTGAAGCATGATCTTGAAAACCGTCATCATCACTTTGCGTTAAGGAAAGATAATAGTCTAAGTCACCGATTTGTTGTCCTGAACTGATTTCACTTTTTTGATAACCGTGGCTGCCCATTTCATGATGCACTGACAGTTTTGCTGCATTTTTTCCTGTTGGGCTTGCATAGTTAATTAGACCACCCAAGCTTAATGCGCCACGTGTTAAACCATTAGCCCCTCGTAAAACCTCTATATGGTCTACCCACAGCGGCTCAAGCAGTTCATAAGGTGTTCCTCCTGGCCCTGTAAATGGCAAATCATCTAAGGTTACATACAACCCTGAAGCATGCGCCCCCGGTGCACGATTGATCCCCGAGCCACGTATCGACAGTTTCACCCCTTCATTTCCTGAAGATGCCGCGTATATCCCCGGTTGATTTTTAAATAAATCAGCATTTGTTCGCTTGGGTACATCTTGAATGTCTGCTGCAACGATCGCATTTGTTGCACCATTTACTTTGGTCAGTGCTTTTTTTATTTGTTCATCCATTGAACTTTGTTCAACGTTAATGGTGATTTCAGGTAATACATTGCTATCTGCAACACTATATTGTGCCATTGCAGTAAGCATCATCAGGCTTAAAAGCTTAAGTGACGTGTTGTTATATTTGGAAAATTGAGGGACATCCATGATTGCGTCTTCTAAGTGAAACGAATTTGACGGCAAGGATTGTAGTGTGTTTTATCGTCATGTATGTATCAAAATATTTCAAAATTCATGATTTTTATCAATATCCTTCTTCGTATTTTTATATTCAAATGATTTGTTAAATGAAATAAAACAGATAATTATATTTTTTAGTCAAAAAATAAAAGTTTCTAAATAAGATAAAAGCCCTCAATCGATAAAGATCAAGGGCGTGTATGGATTGAGAGCACGTATTGAAAGATTGTCGGAAAGTCAGATGTCAAAACCTGAATATACTTTCAATCACGCTCTCGTTAAATTGATATTGAAATTTCTAAGGCAATTTAAATTAAACAATTCTCTGTAACAGCATTAGAAGTTGTACATCGCGACTGCATTGATTCGATTATCTTCACCTTTAGTACTGCCATTTGGTGCAGCGCCAAAAGCTTCACGTTCACCATAGACATATTCCAGACCTAAACTAATCGGCTTAACAGGGCTGTAAAATACATTTGCCCATGCTTGCCACAAGTTTTTATTGGCCTTGGTTTTATCGACTAATGAGTTGACATAATCTGCATTGTTATCTGCTTTCATATAACCATAGCCCAATGTTCCGCGCCATTGTGCTGAAATTTGTTGAGTTAAACCTACTGTAATCGAGTCAAATTCATTGGTGGCGATGATGTCTTTATCCGCATTGGTCACAAAACCTTGGTTGGTCCATGACACAAAACTACTGTCGCCTTTGACATGGTAATAATCCGCTTTGAGCACTGTTTTATCCGTCAAATCTAGCTTTGCGCCCAGACCAAGTCCCCATGCGGTTTCTGTATCCGTATCCGTTTTCTTTTCAGCACCCATCGCACGTGCGCTCAACATGAGTGTATCTGTCATTTTATGGTTTAACCGCGCTGTTAATGCAGGCAAACGCATATTTGAACTGTCATCCTTAGAATCTTCTGCTGCAAGCACAAGATTTGTCTCAGGACTAAATTTGTGACTATAGCGAACTTGCGGTGTACGTTTAACAGCACCACCAACATAGCCCAATGCATCAATGGTTTCAGGCATATAATCAGGTACAGCAAAGTTAGACCATGTTTGCCCCACCAGCCAATCACCATAGGTCAAATAGGCATGACGAATCCGCAGTCCATCATTTGCACCCAAAAAGTCGACTTCAATTTTACCGCCTACATCGCCCACTTGAGTCGGTGTTTTAAAGTCTAGTCCTAAACGTGTGGCAGCAAGTGTTGCTTTTAAACGATCTGAACTTTCAGCATTCCCTTCTAGCGGAACACTATTCATTTGGTTATACAGGCGAGATAAACTGCCGCCTTCTGCCTGATAAGATGCATCTGCTCGCACATTGCCATACAAGCTAAACTCAGCGTCCGATTTGGTATTTAAACTCAGGCTCGGTGTTTGAGTCGGTTTTTGATTCTGCACAGCAACTACAGGTCGTTGTTTTACGTCTTTGATTTCACTCGACAAAGTGTTTTGCTGTTGAACATATTGCTGCATCATGGCTTTTAACACTTTGACTTCTTCACGCAACTGTTCAACTTCGGCCTCGCTGACAGCCGCATGTGTCCACATGGGGAACGCGGCTGCACAAGCCAGTATCATAAGTTTAATTTTAAAGGTTTTTTTGACTAAATTTAGCTTTTGAGTTTTCATCCTGACCTCGATTTGGGCGATGCCCTTTCCTTATTTTTTGTCACAATTTCCCACTAGCCCTCATGCTGTGCGTCAGGGCCTAGAAACTTAAAATTTTGGGGTAATATTAAATCTTTAAATATCGGCTTAATTCGATGGATTTTTGATAGCTTGCGTATTGGGTTTTGGCGATTGACCTTGAGTAGATGCCTCTATAGACGCTTGCAAATTCACCATAAATATTGCTAAAGCAGCTATGACACCGGGAATGGCTATCACCAAGAAGTTCATTTGATGCGGCAAATTCATGGTTAACAGCGCACCAGTAAGTACCGGTCCAACGATTGCACCAATTCGTCCAATGCCCGATGCCCAGCCCATACCTGTAGAACGTACCGTGGTTGGGTAGTATTGTGCGACAAAGGTATAAAGTAAGATTTGTGAACCGATGGTAGCTGCACCTGCAACAGCAATTAAGGTATACAGAACCATTTGCGGACTGTTAAAGCCCAGTAAGATTAAAGCCAATGCGCCACACATGAACATGATGCTCAGAACTTTTTTGATATGGAATCGGTCTGCCAAAGCACCACCACCAATAGCACCTACCATTCCACCAATATTCAGTGCAAAGAGGAAAATCATACTTGCACCAAGCGAATAGCCGGCTTGAATCATCAATTTTGGTAACCAGCTTCCAAGTGCATAAACCATCAATAAGCACATGAAAAATGCAATCCAGAACATAAACGTACTGAAACTACGGCCTTGTTGAAATAATGCTTTTAACGGAGCGTTATCTTCTTCAGAAACTTCATTGAGTACAAATTGTGTATCAGTTGTGAGGACTTGTTCAGGGGCAATTTTAGAGACAATCGTTCGAGTCGTATCTGTTTGATGCTTTGAGGTTAAATACATCAATGACTCAGGGAGGAATTTCCAAATTAAAGGCAGTGCAAGACATGGAATAATTGCAATATAAAACATGATTTTCCAGCCATATACAGGCACTAACCAAGCACCCAATAACGCTGAAGCCATACCACCTATGGCATAACCACTAAACATTAGTGCAACCAAGGTACTGCGTATACGTTTAGGCGCATATTCCGTCATTAACGCCACAACGTTCGGCATAACACCACCGATGCCTAGACCGGCAAGAAAGCGTAAAATACCAAACTCAACGGGAGTACTTGCAAAAGCGCCGCAGAAGGTAAAACCACTAAAGATACCGACACAGATCATAATGGTTTTTTTGCGACCAATTTTATCGGACAGTGTGCCAAAACACATGGCACCAAACATCATGCCAAATAAAGCCGTACTTGCCAGTAAGCCGGCTTGTACCGCAGATAATGACCACTCTTGCATCAACAAAGGTAAGGCAACGCCATAGATCACCAAGTCATAACCGTCAAAAATAATAATCAAAAGACACCAAATCAATACACCCCAATGAAATGGCGTAAATTTGGCTTCATCAACCAAGGTATTAATATTAATTTTCTGGTTTTGCATAGCCCACCTCCTAATTGTGAAGCTTGTAAAATTCGCTTTTCACAATGAATAAGTCGGTGCTTAATGTCCAAAACCGATTAGGCATGTTTGTATACCTAAAAAGTTGAATACAAATTAATCCCTTGATTCCGCTTTATTTAAATAGATCATTTCATAACTGCTGTTCATCTGAACGTCTTGCGACAGCATACTCAAAACACAGCACGATCATATGGAATCGCTTCTAAATCATAAACTTGATAAACACTATCAAATAAACCACGAATATCTTCGCTTTCATCCATATTACGTACAGCCATAAATACAGGGCTGATCGCAGCTTCGTCTAAGATCGGAACAAAGGTTAAATGTGTTAATTGCACACTTTGGGCACTCATTGGGGTGATACAAACCCCTTCATTGGCTGCAACAAAGCCCAGTGCCAGTTGTAATTCACGTACTTTTTTAGGTTCCAAACCATACTCTGAAAATATGCCACGCACTTGGGTCGAAAAGTTTGGTTTGTTGTGATTTGGGTAAAAAATCAATTGCTGATCGATCAGATCTGCAAGATATACTCCTTCCTTTTTTTGTGCCAAAGGATGACTAGCATGTAAGGCTACCACTAAGCGTTCTTCACGCAGTAAAACTCGTTTAATCGCGGGGTCTGAAATACGCAAACGCCCAAAGCCGACATCTATACGACCTTCTTTTAATGCTTTGATTTGTTCAGTGGTGGCCATTTCCTCCATTTCTATTTTTAAATGTGGGTGTTGTTGCTTAAATAAGTACAAAATATTCGAGAGTAAACCAAACAATAAAGAGCTCACAAAACCGATTGTCACTGTTCTTTCGGTCAAACCGATTCGTTTCGTCATCGACTTAATTTCTTCTGCATTAGACAAAAGTTTTAAAGCATGATGATAAAAAAATTGGCCTGCTTCTGTGGTCTTAAGCGGTCGGCTACCGCGTTCAAATAACTGAATTCCAAGCTCATGTTCCAAATTTTGAATCTGCCGACTCAAAGGTGGTTGAGCTATATATAGTTTTTCTGCCGCTTTGGTAAAACTCTGCTCTTCAACCACTGCGACAAAGTATCTTAAGTGTCTTAGTTCCATGGTTATCGATACCTATTAAGTATAATAAAATGCAAATTTGATCTTCGACGTGAAGATTTTATTCTTTTAAGGTATATCACATAGACAGGATTAAGCAAATTTAATCCCATCCAACAGATCAAAAACATCGTGCAGCGCATTACCTGAAAGAAGCTTCAGCCGCTACACGAAACAACTTAAAAAGTATTGTTAGACAACCAAACAAGGAACGTGGCAGCCAAAGACCTCTTTTATCGAGTGATAGCCACCCATACTTAAATGCATACTTAAGGAGATATTGTATGAACCGTCAAGAGATTGATGTTCTGGTTAAACAAATGAACGTAGATACAGCGACAGGGCCTGTTGACCAACGTGTACAGCAAGTTGTGGTCCGTTTATTGGGTGATTTATTCCAAGCGATTGAAGATCTAGATATTACTCAAACTGAACTATGGAAAGGTCTAGAGTATTTTACAGATGCAGGTCAAGCGAACGAATTAGGTCTTTTAGCCGCTGGTTTAGGTTTAGAGCACTACCTTGATTTACGTGCCGATGAAGCTGATGCGAAAGCAGGTATTACAGGTGGTACACCACGTACCATTGAAGGCCCTTTATATGTAGCTGGCGCACCTGAATCAGTTGGCTTTGCTCGTATGGATGATGGTACGGAAACCGATAAAATTCCAACTCTGTTTATTGAAGGTACAGTAACAGATACCGAAGGCAACATCATTGAAGGCGCTAAAGTTGAAATTTGGCATGCCAACAGCCTGGGTAACTATTCTTTCTTTGATAAGTCACAATCTGACTTTAACCTTCGCCGTACGATTCTTTCTGACCAAGACGGTAAATATGTTGCACAAACCACGATGCCAGTTGGTTATGGCTGCCCTCCAGAAGGTACAACTCAATTTGTTTTAGACAAATTAGGCCGTCATGGTAACCGTCCATCACATATACATTATTTTATCTCTGCACCAGGTTACCGCAAGCTAACCACTCAATTCAACATCGAAGGTGACAAATACCTTTGGGACGACTTTGCCTTTGCAACTCGTGATGGTCTGGTAGCAACTGCTGTTGATATCACAGACGAAGCTGAAATTGCGCGTCGTGGTCTAAACCAACCGTTTAAGCACATTAGCTTTAATGTTGAGTTAGTTAAAGAACAAGCCGCAGCACCAAATACTGAAGTTGATCGTCGACGCGCTAGCGCTTAATTACTCACTCAAAGGAAGCCGAGCTGTCTCATCCAAGTTTGACAACTCGGCGACTATCCCCTCATTGGACAGTCGGAGAATGGACATGCCACGTATTCCTGTAATTAACACCAGCCATCTAGATCGTATTGATGAACTTCTTGTCGATAATTTTGATACTGGTGAATTTAAACTGCACCGCTCAGTATTTACCGATCAAGCGTTGTTTGATCTTGAAATGAAATACATTTTTGAAGGTAACTGGGTGTATTTGGCACATGAAAGCCAAATTCCAAATAACAATGATTATTACACAACTCATATTGGTCGCCAGCCGATCATCATTGCACGTAACCGTAATGGTGAACTGAATGCCATGATCAATGCCTGCTCACATCGTGGCGCACAGTTATGTCGTTATAAAAAAGGCAACAAAGCGACGTATACATGTCCATTCCATGGTTGGACCTTTAATAACTCAGGTAAATTACTCAAAGTTAAAGACCCTGCCGAAGCGGGTTATTCAGATTGCTTTAACCAAGATGGCTCACATGACTTGAAAAAAGTCGCACGCTTTGAAAGTTATAAAGGCTTTCTATTTGGTAGCTTAAATCCTGATGTGCCAAGTCTAGAAGAATTCTTAGGTGAAACCACCAAAATTATCGACATGATCGAAGGTCAATCTGAAAACGGTTTGGAAGTTTTACGTGGTTCATCTACCTATACCTATGAAGGTAACTGGAAACTGACAGCTGAAAATGGCGCAGATGGTTATCACGTTTCAGCCGTACATTGGAACTATGCAGCGACCACACAGCACCGTAAAGAAGCACAAGCAGCAGATAATATTCGTGCCATGAGTGCAGGTTCTTGGGGCAAGCAAGGCGGTGGTTCTTATGGTTTTGACAGTGGTCACATGTTGTTATGGACCCAATGGGCAAACCCAGAAGACCGTCCAAACTTTAGTAAAGCCGATGAATATACTGAAAAATTTGGCGCGCCGATGTCGAAATGGATGATTGAACGTTCACGTAACCTATGTCTTTATCCAAACGTTTATTTGATGGATCAATTCGGTTCACAAATTCGAGTTTTACGTCCGATTTCTGTCAATAAAACTGAAGTCACCATTTACTGTATCGCCCCTGTTGGTGAAGAGCCAGAAGCACGTACACGTCGTATTCGTCAATATGAAGACTTCTTTAATGCTTCAGGCATGGCAACACCTGACGATTTAGAAGAATTCCGTGCCTGCCAAGCAGGTTATGCAGGGATTGAATTGGAATGGAACGACATGTGCCGTGGTTCAAAACACTGGATTCATGGACCGGATGATGCAGCCAATGAAATTGGATTAAAACCACTATTAAGTGGCATCAAAACCGAAGATGAAGGTCTTTACCTTGCTCAGCATCAATATTGGTTAAAAACCATGAAACATGCCATCGCTGAAGAAAAAGAATTGGCAGAACAAGTCGCAAATGAACAAGGAGATGTCGCATGAATGCAACTGCACATTTAGACAGCGTAAGCATTGAAGCTGTATCTCAGTTCCTCTACCGCGAAGCGCGTTTTTTAGATGATGAAAAGTGGGATGAGTGGCTAGAGTGCTATGCCCCATCTGCATCATTTTGGATGCCGGCTTGGGATGACGATGACCGCCTAACGGAAGATCCGCAGTCTGAGATTTCTTTGATTTATTATCCAGACCGCCAAGGTTTAGAAGACCGTGTCTTCCGCATTAAAACTGAGCGTTCATCTGCCACGATGCCGGATACACGAACTAGCCATAACATTAATAATGTCGAGATTATTGAACGTGATGGCAACAGAGTAACGGTGCGTTTTAACTGGAACACCTTAAGTTTCCGCTACAAAACCAACTATAGCTACTTTGGCATGTCACGTTATGAAATTGATTTTTCAGGTGAGCAGCCAAAAATCCTCAGCAAATATGTTGTTCTGAAAAACGATTATATCAACCAAGTTATTGATATTTATCACCTCTAAAAGCTTATTTCACTAAGCAAGTTTTTACTTTCAGCCAGAAGGATATTTGGCTGAAAGGACACGTTATACCAGATTTTCAAAAGGATATTCAGCCATGTCAAACCATAATGTTGCACTTCAATTTGAAGATGGCGTTACTCGTTTTATTAGTGTTGCTCAAGGTGAAACCCTATCCGACGCAGCCTATCGTCAAAAAATCAATATCCCTCTAGATTGCCGTGATGGCGCATGTGGGACATGCCGTGCATTTTGTGAGTCGGGAACTTACGACATGCCTGAAGAATCTTATATCGAAGACGCTTTAACCCCCGAAGAAGCTGAGCAAGGTTATATTTTAGCTTGCCAATGTCGTCCAAGTTCAGATGCTGTTTTCCAAATCAGTGCATCATCTGACGTGTGTAAAACTGAAATTCATGAGTTTCAAGGCACATTGTCTCGTGTTGAAAATATGTCGGATTCTACGATTACCTTTGATATTCAACTGGATGAAGATCAACCTGACATTAACTTCTTGGCAGGTCAATACGTCAATGTAGGCATTCCGGGGACTGAAGAAACTCGTTCGTATTCGTTTAGTTCAAAGCCGGGCAATCGTTTAACAGGCTTCGTGGTTCGTAATGTCCCTGAAGGAAAAATGAGTACCTTCCTGAGTGCCGATGCGAAAGCCGGCGACAAAATGACCTTCAAAGGTCCTTTTGGTAGTTTTTATCTGCGTAATGTCGTCCGCCCTGTGGTCATGCTTGCAGGTGGTACAGGTATTGCGCCGTTTATGTCCATGTTACAAGTGCTTGAAGAAAAAGGTTCTGAGCAACCTGTTCGTCTTGTATTTGGCGTAACCAATGACTTTGACATCGTGGCAAAAGACAAGCTAGATGAATTACAAAACAAACTCCCGTGGTTCGAATACCGTACTGTGGTCGCTCACCCTGAGTCACAGCATGAACGTAAAGGCTATGTGACCTGTCATGTTGAAAAAGATTGGTTAAACAATGGTGATGTGGATATTTACCTCTGTGGTCCTGTGCCGATGGTCGAAGCTGTACGTGGCTGGTTAGATACCGAAGGCGTTAAACCTGCAAACTTCTTGTTTGAAAAATTCTCAGCGAATTGAGGGAGAATAGTTTAATGTCAGAACAAGCCAGATTTAGCAATAAAGTTGTTATTGTAACCGGTGCCGCTCAAGGTATTGGTCGTGGAGTCGCACTACAAGTGGCCCGAGAAGGTGCTCAAGTGGTATTGGCAGATCTCTCAGATTTTGTTGAAGATACGCTGAACGATATTCAAGCCCATAATGGCGATGCCATTATTGTTAAAGCCAACCTTGAAACATTTGCAGGCGCTCAATCAGTTGCTACCCAAGCCATTGAAAAATATGGCCGAATTGATATCTTGATCAATAACGTCGGCGGTGCGATTTGGATGAAGCCCTTCCAAGAGTTTTCAGAAGAAGAAATCGTTAAGGAAGTTAATCGTTCATTATTTCCAACTATGTGGTGCTGCCGAGCCGTGTTACCTGAAATGATTCAAAATCAGCAAGGGACAATTGTAAATGTATCTTCTATTGCAACCCGTGGTATTAACCGTGTGCCATATTCAGCGTCAAAAGGTGGGGTAAATGGCTTAACCTCTGCACTCGCTTTTGAACATGCCAGAGATGGTATTCGAGTCAATGCCGTAGCTACAGGTGGTACAGAAGCGCCACCACGAAAAGTACCTAGAAACGCCAACCCATTGTCAGATCATGAAAAACAATGGATGCAAGACGTGGTCGATCAAACCATTGACCGCACATTCTTAGGCCGCTATGGCACAATTCAGGAACAAGTCAATGCCATCTTATTTTTGGCATCCGATGATTCATCTTATATGACAGGAACAGTCGTCCCTGTTGGTGGTGGAGATCAAGGTTAACGCTATACCGTCATTGGTTTAATTCAACAGGCTCATTGACATAGTCGCATGGAGGCAAAAGCGATGGCACCCCTGTTAAAAACATTAAAAGAAGATTGGTCGATTTCAGCAACGGTTGCAGGATTTTTAGCCGTGCTGATTTCATATTCAGGCCCACTAATTATTTTTTTCCAAGCCGCACAAAAAGCTCAAGTTTCCCCAGCCATGATGATTTCATGGATTTGGGGGATTTCTATTGGTGCTGCGCTAGCGGGTATTTATCTCTCTATTAAATATAAAACCCCGGTGATTACCGCGTGGTCAGCGCCTGGTACGGCGCTTTTAGTCACCCTATTTCCGAATATTTCGCTGAATGAAGCCATAGCGGCTTATATCACGTCTGCTATTGTTATTTTTTTGATTGGCATCACCGGCTATTTTGACAAACTCCTAAAATGGATTCCTCAAGATGTCGCTGCGGGGATGATGGCAGGTATTTTATTTCAGTTTGGACTTGGACTGTTCACTGCTACAGATAGTATGCCGATCATTGTCTTTGGCATGTTATTAGTCTTTCTTATTTCGAAAAGACTATCACCACGCTACGCGATGATTTGGGTCTTACTGACTGGAGTCGTTTTGAGTTTTTCATTAGGAAAAATTAATCCTGTTGATGTGAATTTTCAACTCGCTATACCGCAGTTTATTGCCCCGATTTGGACTTGGAACTCAACTTTAAATTTGGTGATTCCCTTAATCTTAGTCAGTCTGAGTGGTCAATTCCTTCCGGGGATGGCGATCATGAAACTAAGTGGATATGACACGCCAGCTAAGCCCATTATTACAGCGACCAGTATTGCCTCGCTCGTTGTCGCATGTGTCGGAGGCATTACTATTGTTTTAGCGTCTATCACCGCAGCCATGTGTATGGGCAAAGATGCACATGAACTTAAAGAAAAACGCTACATAGCCGGTATTGCCAATGGTATTTTTTATATTTTAGGCGGCTTATTTGCAGGCAGCATTGTCATGTTATTTAGCCTATTACCTAAAGAGTTGGTCGCTGCACTTGCAGGTCTAGCGTTATTAGGTGCGATTGGAACAAACATGTCCGTTGCGATGAAAAATGAGGCCAACCGTGATGCGGCGCTAATCACTTTTTTAGCGACAGCCTCAGGTATGCATTTTTTAGGGCTAAGCTCAGTATTTTGGGGGATTTGTATCGGTGTTGCGGCACATATCATTTTGACCAACCGTGTAACTACACAAGCGCCGATGACAACGACTCAAGATTCTAAAAGTTCATAATATCCAAACGCATTGCTAATACAAAGAAGATGGAAAATTACATCTTCTTTGTTTAATCAAAAATAAAATGCTTTCATTTAGACTTCGGTTAATTCAGGCAATTCTCGATGAGCGATTTCAAAAGCTTCTTGAACATCTAATCCCACAGCAGTCAATAAAAGCTCTACAACTTTGGCAATCCAGTGAACCCTTTAGGCAAATAAGCATAGCAACGCACAGATTCAATTTTTATGATGAAGTAATCGCCACCTAGCCTTAGTTTAAAAAAAACCATCTAATTTGAACCAACATAAACTTTATCAGCAGCGTAAATCTAAAGGTTTTTACCCCCTGAGAAGATTATTTATTGAACAGAATCAATTAACTAAATGATATACTTCAATCAAACTTCAAATGAAAAAAATCGTTAATTAAACTTATAAATGCTTGCACACTTTGCGACGCATTTGTACTTCGCTTACTCATATATAAGTTGATTGTTGGAAGGTCCGTATCTAACTTTTTGACAATAATATTTTCATAAGCAATATCTGCAATATAACTCGGTAAAATCGTACACGACTGTGTGATATTGATTGAATTAATGTTGAATAAAATATTACTGGCGCGTTGGATGATTTTTAAGTTGATCTTTTTGTCTTCTGCAAATTTTAAAATCTTATGATGCAAAACTGACGACACTTCCTCAGCCGGAATAATAAAATCTATTTCTTCTAAAGATTTGACTGATATTTTATTTTGATTTGCAAATGGATGCTGATTATTCATCAAGAAAATCAAAGGCTCTTCAAATATCAACTGACTCGAAATTTCATGGTTATTAATATCTGCCCTCGATATGGCGATATCAATACGTCCATTATGTAAATCACTGACGATTTGCGTGTCATTTAAGCTCAAAAGTTCAACTTTTAAGTCAGGAAACATCTTTGTGAGTTTCGGAATAATAAAAGGAAAAATTTTCATTTCTGCAACTGGTATAAAGCCAATGGTGATTTTTTGGTCTTTGGCTTTTTTGACTTGGCGCGTCATCGCTACTGCTTTATCGGCACATTCCAAAATATTTTTGGCATGTTCCAAAAAAACAATTCCTTCATCGGTCAGTTCAACTTTACGTTTAGAGCGAATAAATAACTGTACGCCAATAAACTCTTCGAGGTCTTTGATTTGTTGGCTAAGAGAAGGCTGAGCCGTATAAAGTTTTAAGGCCGCTTGGCTAAAATTAAGTTCTTGTGCAACCATGACAAAATATTTTAAATGTCTTAATTCCATTTAAGTCACCTGTGTAGTCCAATCCTTAGGACGTTTTTAATACAATTCCGTTAGCAAGCTAAAATAGTCTTATATTTTGTGGTGAAGTGTTCATTTTTTATTTAAATATCATTTTTTCTCATATTTTACTTCTAAATAGTTCAAAATTTTTAATCAATTGAACTTATGCTAAATTTTTGTGATTTCAAAAGAGCGTCTTCTCTAGCACCGCTAAATTCATATTAGAAATACATTTTCAAATAAATATTTTGACAATACAGAATCAAAAAAAAGGGATCATGTTGCATCATCCCTTGTTATTGATCTTTGAATTATTTACGTTTTTTCTTACCACTGAGCAGATCTATGGCTTGGGCATAACGTGTAGGTGCAATCCGCTGAATTAAATCAATGATTTTGGCATCATTACCAATTAAAACTCGACGTTTATTCTGCTTTACCGCATCTAAAATGACTTTTGCTGCGACTTCAGGCGGTGTTTTTAGCACTTTATTAAATGCTTTGGTTGCCCTATCTGGGTTCATCCCTAACGCACGAATACTGTCACTCATACGCGCGCTATTTGCAATATTGGTTCGAATCCCACCCGGATGCACGCAAGTTGCGCTGACTCCAGCATTTTCCAAGTCTAATTCTTGGCGTAAAGATTCAGTAAAACCTCGTACCGCAAACTTCGTTGCATTATAGGCACTTTGAGTCGGTTGAGCCGTCAAACCAAATAAGCTGGAAATATTAACTATATGTCCATCGCCACTTTGTTTTAAATACGGTAAAAATGCTTTTGTCCCATATACCACGCCCCAGAAATTAATATTCATAATCCACTCAATTTCATCATAATGCATACCTTCTACAGTACTGGCTAACGCGACACCTGCATTATTAAAGATCAAATTGACCTGGCCAAATTCAGCTTGGGTTGCAGCCGCCCATTGCTCTACAGCGGCACGATCAGACACATCTAATTGGGTCTGAATTATTTTCACACCGGTGTGCTTAATCATTTCAGCCGTTTGTGCAAGACCGTCAAGGTTGCGATCACTTAATGCTAGATGCGCACCTGATTGAGCCAGTTGAATGGCTAACTGCTGCCCAATACCTGAACCTGCTCCAGTAATGGCTGCGACTTTGTTGTTAAAATTTTTCATCGTTATTCCTATACACACTTAATCTCGTTCAGTGAACAAGCTGCATTTTCATATTATTCATAACACAAGCTTAACGAGAACTGATCTATGAATGAAATGATTTTATTTAATTGTAAAATATGAATGCTATACATAGCTCTTTAGCGTTATTGCTTCAAATCAAATTAATGTAATTCAACATGATTAGAGCAAAAATTGAAAACTTAAATGAGCCTTTTAGCTCCGGCTTTTTTTGGGATTGTAGCTCTAAATTTTTCAGCTCAAACAGCGTTTGATATTTATAAAAGTGATACAAATCCCAAATGTTATAAACAAAGCTCAACATTTATTGTATTTTTCTACACGATCCAGATTCTAGATATTCAAAATCAGTATATAAAATCCACAATATATACTTATTTTTTTGTGAATATAGCCCTTGAAGACAACAAGGCTGATGCTTTGTAATTTTCCAAGTCTTGTGTATCCACCCTTTGGAAGATCAGGGATGCACATCTCTTACTATGTTCAATAGAGGTTCTAAAATGATAAAAACAACTCTTAGCCTAATCGGTTTGTCACTGGTGTCTAGCTTAGCTTTGGCTGCTGATCCATTGCATGGTACTAAATGGAAAACCATCGATGACCAAACCAAAAAACCTTTATCTGTAGTTCAATTTAATGAAACATCAAAGGGCGTTTTATCTGCAAAAATCGTTGATGTACTCATCCCGGGTGAAGCAGAAAACTGCCAAAAATGTGTAGGTAAATTCCACAATAAACCACTACTCGGTGTGCAAATCGTGAATGGTTTGAAAAATACCGGTAAAAATACCTATGACGGCGGTAAAATTACTGACCCGAAAAATGGTAAAACCTATAGTTTCAATGCCAAAATGTCGAATGACGGCAAGACCTTGAATGGTCGTGGCTATATTGGTGTATCTGCGCTTGGACGCAGCCAGACATGGATACGTGTAAACTAATCCGTATCGTACAAATTCAAAAAGCGACTCGATTGAGTCGCTTTTTTTGTATGAAAACCAAGAATGAAATTATTCGAAAATAAAAATTAAACGGTATAACGTTTGCTTAGCCCCCATTCGGCTAATATTCGACGATAGGTTGTCGATGAGCGATCTGCTTCGAAATGCGCCTCCATACTGATATCCAGTGGCAATTCCTCAGGTTTTTGACTTTCCACCATGTCCTGATCTTCAGCAAAAATTTGTGCATTAAAATCATAGACCGCTTGTAAATCGCCTGTGGTATCAAAATTACGAGTTAAAGGCACAAATAAACGGGTTTTATTATGCGATACAGGACAACAGGCATTTAATATTTTTAACACTCCATTTTCAGGAAAATCGATGGTTAAAATTGCAGAAAATGGCGGATAGACATCAAACGTTCTTTTCCATAAAAAATCTTCTGGCGCTAAATGTTGTAAGCCATGCGGATAATTACTCACATCACTAAGATATTCTGTATGTAGTCCATAGTCCGTACGTACTGTCGAATATTTTTGTACTTTAGGATTTTCACGGTCTGCAAAGCTCTCATGATGCACCCATGCGAAATGTGCAACATCAATAAAGCCTTCGAGCTGACGTCCACTTGAACCTCCAATATCTACATAAGGTGGCAATATCGATTGGTGCTGCTCGGTATCCCACGTGTCTAAATCTGGAAAATTGGCCGTAGATTCGTCTCGGTTAAATAAACTGGTCCACACCAATCCATATTTCAATACAACTGGAAATTTAGTTAATGAAAAACGCTCTGAAATTTGAGTCAGCTCTGGCTGTGCGGGAATTTTTACACACCTTCCTGCGCCGTTATAATGTAGACCATGATATGGACAAATGATATCTTCACCCTTGACCCAACCTTTGGTTAATGGCACCCCACGATGTGGACAGATATCACGAACCAAATGAATTTTTCCACTTTCAGTTTGATACAACGCCATTTTTACATCGAGTAATTGCACTTGTTGCGGTTCAATCGAAACATCTTCTACACGTGCAACGGGATACCAATGCTGCGCCAAAATATTCCAGTCGTTAGCATCAAATGTACTGCACTGAGGTTGGGTAAATAAATTGAGTACTGGAATGGCATTCATAGTTCATCTCAACATTTTCAATATTTCTTCAGCATTTAGCATTATCAAGGTTTTGCTAAACCCTTATTTTCTAAGTCGAAATTAATATCTAAACACATTTCTGTCTATTAGAATGATTTGCATAGATTGTTCTGTTTTTTAGAACATTAAGCGTTGATTACTGCTTGATTTGATAAAGCTGGCATGAATATCGCTTAAAATACATAACATTATGATTCGCTGATGACGCGATAGAGATTGAAGCCTGTATGTCGATTACCTTTTCTAGATTTTCTGAATATTTTATGGCGGTTGCACGGACTGGGAGTCTACGCAAAGCTGCTGAACAACTTTTTATTTCAGTCTCGGCAGTACATCGACAAATCGTTTTGGCAGAGGAAGAACTGGGGGTTGCCTTATTTGAACGACTCCCTCAGGGCTTAAAACTGACGCTTGCGGGTGAATTACTGTATGCCGATTTATTAAAATGGCAAAAAGAATATCAACTGACGCGAACTCGATTTGATGAAATCCAAGGCTTAAACCGTGGAAATATTGAAATGGGCTTTATTGCAGCTTTGAATGACAGTTTTGTCGTCGACTGTATTCAAAAGATGGCTGAAACTTATCCGTGGATCAACCTCAACATCAGCATGAATAGCAGTGAAGACATTTCCAGAAAAATCGTCGATGCAGAATTAGATTTTGGCATAATTTTAAATCCCAAAAGCCATAGCCAATTAGAGATTTTATCCTTTATAGAAATTCCGTTAGGCTTTGTGATGTCGCCGCATCATACCTTGGGTGGAATGGATAAAATTTATCTTTCAGATACATTAAATGAACGGCATATTTTACCGAGTGATCCACTCATTATTAGTGAATATGTACAGACTTTATATAAACATCATAAGTTTAGTCCGATTCAAAAGATCGAATGTAATGACATTAGAATGATATTGTCATTGGTTCAACAACAATTAGGCATCAGTTTGATGTCATACATGGATGCTTTGCCACTGCTTGAGAATAATAAGATTATTTTTAAACCGATCCGTGAAAAAGGCTTACACAGTTTGACCATCGCTTTATGTGTCGCATCGAAACGCCAAACCTCTCGAATTTCTCAGATCATGATTAATCTTTTGGTGGAAAAAATGGAAGAAATTAAGATCAATTTAAAATCTTTGAACCCCTAAACCATTATTTAAGTTTTGGGGTCGCAAAACTTTCATAAAAAAAGCCAGTACAAATAAACCGTACTGGTTGCTGAAAGCTAAAGTTTTATTAGTTTATTTTTTTTAATCCAATGGATTACCTACAATATTACTGATAATACCTTTCATAATATGATTGCCTTGTTCCTTACGCAGTTCTGCATACCATTCACGCGTCACACTTTCATCTTTCATATGGGTCACATCACAACGTTTACGCGCTCGCAGAACCAATTCATTGGCACGTTCATTACGTTTATTTTGATAACGACGCAATGAATCTTGTAAGCCTAAAGTATTGATTTGCAAAGAACGAGCTAAATAAATTGCATCTTCCATTGCTTGGCAGCCACCTTGTCCAATATCCGGCGTTGTACTGTGTGCTGCATCACCCACAATCACCACACGACCTTTGTAGAAATCTGCAAAAGGTTCAATATCATGAATTTCTACCCGATTGGTTTTTTGGGCATCTACAGCATCAATTAGCTTTTGCACCGGTTCACACCAGCCCTTAAAGTATTCTTTAAATAAGGCCTTATATTGTGTGCGGTCATTTTCTAAGCCTACTGCCAAAGGTACATCAAAGAAGAAATAGAATCGGTTGTCGGCAACGGGCATCAGCGAAACGCGTTTACCTTCACCTACAAATGTCGTCCATTGATCTGCCGCAGCAAATTCTTCTGAAATGTCGACTAAACCGTTCCAATTGACGTAACCTGCATAGCGGCGCTCAACTTGTTCCCCCAATACATACGCCCGTGTCAATGAATGTGTACCATCGGCGCCAACCAATAAATCAGCCAGAACCTCACTTCCGTCAGCAAAACGCGTGATCACTTGATCGTCTTGTTCTGAGAAGCTCACCATTTTTTTGCCTAGATGAATATTCTCACGACCAAATTCATCCATAAGCATATTTTGTAAGTCAGCACGTGAAACGGGATAAGGTCGCTGTCCAACTTCTTCGATTAAAGGAAACAGACTAAACTGCGTCATAACATCGCCCGTTAAGCCATCAATATAGGCTAAGTGATCCATCTTGCCACCGAGCTTTTCGACTTGTTCGGTTAGCCCCAAATAGTTCAAACATTTGACACCGTTAGACCATAAAGAAATAGCGGCTCCAACAGGTAAAATTTGTTCTGCCTGTTCATAGATGGTTACTTGGTGTCCAAATTTTTTCAAAGCGATCCCTGTCGTTAGGCCCGCCATACCTGCACCAATAATTGTAATGTCCATCTATAACTCCCCTGTGTTTTTTTAAATATCTTTCTCCTAAAAAGCGAAAAGCATGCCATTTTTTCAAACAAGCAATAAAAAATTCTAAAGTTGGCACACGCTGTGCTTCTAAACACGTGTAAATGCTTGTTTTTATCAAATGTTAAATTTTTAACACTGAAAACAAAATGCATATGTTTTAAATGAAAATAGTGAATGGATTTTATATATGGCGACTTTACTCGCACCAAGTTTTGATATTCCTGCACAATTACAGACACTTACAAATTTAGCAGATGACCGTATTGGTGCAAAAATACTTGAATGTTCAGATGATTTTTTTGCAGAAGCAAAACGCATGCTTCAATTTAATGCACCTATCTTTGTCGAAGATAAATTTGATGAGCATGGCAAATGGATGGATGGTTGGGAAACGCGTCGTAAACGCCATGCAGGTTATGATTGGGCAATCATCCAACTCGGTGTTGCTGGTCGAATTCAAGCCTTAGATATTGATACAACATTCTTTACAGGGAATTATCCAGCTTCCGCATCAGTTGAAGCCTGTTTTGCTCCGAATGGCGAGCTAGCACAGGCAGCTTGGGTCAATATCTTAGACAATACTGTATTGGGCCCGAGCCAACACCATATATTGAAGGTCTCAACTGATCAGGTTTTTACCCATGTACGTTTAAATATATATCCAGACGGTGGTATTGCACGATTTAAAGTCTATGGTGAAGTTCAGGTTCAAATTCAAGACAGGACGAGCACATTAGACCTCGCTGCACTAGAAAATGGTGGACGTGTTATTGCTTATAGTGATGCTCATTTTGGACATCCCCGAAACTTAATTAAACCTGGCCGTGGCATCAATATGGGAGATGGTTGGGAAACGAAACGTCGCCGTGCACCAGGTTTTGACTGGTGTATTTTGGCTTTGGGTCAATCTGGTGCAATAGAGAAAATTGATATTGATACTGCCCATTTTAAAGGCAACTTCCCTGCGCAGGTTTCCATACAAGCGATCTATGTAGAAGATGCCACTGACCCTCAACTGATTCCGCAAAGTATGTTCTGGCCGTTTTTACTCGATGCACAAGACATGCAGATGGATCATATTCATAGCTTCGTTAGTGAGATTTTAAAGCATGAAAAAATATCGCATATCCGCATCAATATGATTCCTGACGGGGGAATTAGTCGCATACGGTTATGGGGAAAAATACATCCTTAATTGCTGTGTTAATCAAATAGGAAGCCTTCGTGCTTCCTATGTGTATGGTTTCAATTTTTTTAATTAAATACCCTATAAGATATCTAAACATGACTCACAGCATAAAAATACAAGCTCTAAGTATTGAAGGCTTTGCGCCTTTTGGTGAGGTTATTTGTACGACTGGACATGATTTTTTCCACATCAATGACGCACATACAGAGCGATATCATGCCCTCGTAGAAACAGAAATTTCAGGTGATGCGGTTGCTGGAATTAGCCTCTTTAGAAATATCAAAACGACTGAGTTGCCTTTTACGATTTCGATGTTGGAGCGTCATCCCAACGGCTCGCAAGCTTTTATTCCAATGCAAGCACAGGCTTTTTTAGTGGTTGTTGCACCTGCGTTAGATGATCACAGTCCCGATCTTACACAGCTATATGCTTTCATTACTGATGGTAGCCAAGGAGTCAATTATCGTGCAGGAACATGGCATCATCCTCTCCTAACACTCGAAGCACCGAGTAGCTTTGCCGTTATCGATCGTATTGGCGCTGGGCATAATTGTGATGTGTTTCAGTTCCCAACGCCTATTCACATTTCAAATTAATGTATTTTTAGCTTAAATACTTAGAGTTCAATAGACTAAAAATCACTTAACCATCTGTTAATACATAATTAATTTCATCTCTTGATATTATTTAATTTAAACAATTTCGGGAAGTGTGCATAGAAAGAATGATCGATAATTGGAATCATCCCTGCTGCAATTGCCGTCGCAACAATGATGAGGTTCTTTTGCTCGTTATAGTCAATTTTCGCCAAGGTACGAATACCACTTGCTGCGACCGTTCCAAACAAAACTAAACCAGCCCCACCTAATACAGGGACTGGAATCGCTGCAATCAGTCGCCCCATAATTGGCAGAACGCCTAATACGACTAAAATCATTCCACCCGCTGCGACAACAAAGCGACTTTTCACGCCTGTAATCGCTACTAAACCGACATTTTGTGCAAAAGCACTTTGCATGAATGAGCCGAAGATTGGTGCTGCTGCACTAGATAGCATATCTGCACGTAAGCCATTGGTAATGCGCTCAGCATTCACTTTAGTACCAACAATTTCCCCAACGGCAATAATGTCAGCCGTCGTTTCAGTCATAATCACTAAAGTCACAATCAGCATGGCAATAATGGCACTTAACTCAAAAGTTGGCATACCGAAAGCAAAGAAGCTTGGAAATTGAATCCAGTTACCATGTGCAACTTTAGAAAAATCGCCAAAGCCAAAGGCATAAGCCAGCACTGTACCGAAGACGATGGCTAACAAAATAGATAAACGTCGGATGGTTGCATTACGGGTTAAGTTCAGTGCAATCACAATACCCAAAGTCAAAAATGCCAAGCTGATGTTCTCAGCACTTCCCCAGTCTGGTGCTTTATTATTGCCCCCCATCATCCAGCGTACCGCTACAGGCAACAATGAAAGACCAATTACGGTGATCACACAGCCAGTCACAATCGGTGGGAAAAACCGAATAATTTTTGAAAAATAAGGTGCTAGGAAAAAGCCAATTAGGGATGCAACAATCACCGCGCCATAAACAGCAGAAAGCCCACCGCCTGCGGTTACTATGGCAATCATCGTCGCCACACCTGCAAATGAAACACCTTGTACTAAGGGTAATTTTGCACCGATATATTTCACACCTACGGTTTGTAGTATGGTCGCCAAGCCACCGACAAAAAGCGCCGCCGCAATCAATAAACCGATTTGCGCAGGTTCAAGTCCCGCGGCTGTACCAATAATCAATGGCGGAGCGATAATACCGCCATACATGGTTAATACATGCTGTAGTCCATAGGCAAGGCTTTTCCCTGCGCCTAAATATTCATGTTCTGGTGAATCTGTTTTATCTTGTTCTGTCATTTTTATATCCCCTATTTTTTAACTTTGCTCTTAGCTGCCACGATACGTTGAATATGCAAATGGGCTAATGAGTAAAGGAATATGAAAATGCTGCGAGGCATCTTTTACATAAAAATGAATCACAGCTTTTGGAAAAAAGGTTTCGGTATTTAAAGTCTGAAAATATTCAGCAGTCGCAAATTCAAGGCTATAAGCCCCTGCTGTAAAGTCCTTCAGCGCAAAATCATTAACGCGACCATCAGCATTGGTTTGGGCAGAACCCAACAACTTACCTTCCGCATTAAATAATTGAATGCTGACGTTTGCGGCGGGTTTGCCTAGATTGGTATCTAAAATATGTGAGCTAATCATGTGCTAAGCTCCTGTTTTAATCTTAATAAGGCAATTTCAGCCAATTGATGATGAACAATTCGTTTTTCAGTTTCAGGATCATTCAATAATCGATATTGCAGTGCCTGTAGTACATCTTCACTACTGAGGCCAGAAGCTTTGATTAAAAAGAGATAACCATACTTTTTCTCATACGCGATATTACCTTTGAGCAATGCAAATTGAGTTTCTTCATCTGCTGAAATTTCAGACTGTTCTCGATTAGAAAATTGTTGTTCCACACTACTTAATTCAGCCTGTGCCTTTTTTTCACCAATCCGTGGATGGTTATCTAGAGCATTTTTGATTTCATCCCAAGTCCAAGCATTTGCAGCTTTTACTGCTTGCTCTATGATTTGCGTGACAGAGGTATAAGGACGCTGCGCCACAATGTGTTCTGCCCAGCCTTCAATTTGCACACAGTGCTTTAAAAAAGTTTTTACATCTGCTTCGGATGCTTTATTAAATTCAACAAGTTGCACTATAAAATCGCCTAAAATTATTGAATGATTGTTCAAATTTAGTTTTGCAATATCAGTGCCAACCTAGGTCTATGATGTCAGTTACCTAAGTCCAGGCCTAAAAAAAGAGGAGCTAAGCTCCTCTTTATCCAAATATTTTTTTATTAGACTGCATGATGTGTATACCAATGTTCCGCGATATCACCACGGCGACAGATCCAGACTTTTTCATGTGATTGCACATAATCTAAGAATCGTTGTAGTGCTTTAAAACGGCCTGGTCGCCCTAAAATACGACAATGCATCCCAATCGATAACATTTTTGGCGCGCTTTCACCTTCTTCATATAGCACATCAAAAGCATCTTTAAGATATTGATAAAACTGTTCACCACTGTTAAAACCACCCGGTGAACAAAACTTCATATCATTGCTTTCAAGTGTATAAGGAATAATTAAATGTGGACGGGTTCGACCATTTTCATTCGTCAAACGACTCCAAAAAGGCAGGTCATCACCATAGTGATCGCAGTCATATTTAATTTGCGGAAATTCAGCCAATAGCTGACGTGTGTTGGGACTGTCACGCCCTGTGTACCAGCCAATAGGCGTCTTTCCAAATAAAGCTTCAAGCACACTAATCGCTTGATCCATGTGCTGACATTCTAGCTCTATCGGCATATCCTGATAATGTAACCAGCGTTGACCATGTGAAACGACATCATAATTGGCTTGTTTGATCGCTTCGACAATATAAGGATTGCGCGCTAAAGCCATACCAACGCCAAAGACTGTCATGGGTAAATCACGTTTTTTAAATTCTTCATGAATCCGCCAAAAACCGGCTCTAGAGCCATATTCATACATCGAGTCCATCGACATATGTTTGGCAGGAAAACTGGCCGCTCCAATAATATCGGATAAGAATTGTTCTGATCCTGCATCCCCATGTTCGATGTGATTTTCCCCACCTTCTTCATAGTTCAACACAAACTGCACTGCGATACGTGCCTGATTAGGCCATACGACTTGAGGTACATCGCCATGATATCCAATTAGGTCTCTGGAATAATCCTGTTGTTGGATCTGGTCAATTAAGTTTTGTCCACGTAAGTAGCCTGTAGTCACTTCAACTTCCTAATTTGTTATATCAAACAGTAAAAAAATTAGGTAGAAGCAAGCAAATTATGCGCCAATGTCATAGATGGCTAAATAGCTTTTCATATCAATGACCATTGCCATTTTTTAAAATATTGAATGGTTGCCCTGAATCATCTGCAATGATTGAAATTTGCCAAATTTCATCTATTTCTGGAAAATTCTGATGCAATTGATCAATGAAATAGTAATAACCTGGTGTATTTTCCGTAATATAAATGATTGTATTTGAACACAATATATAGAGTTGAATCTCATCAATGGTTCCAATATTTTGGCGTATGACATCTATACTTTGAATATCTTTCCATAATATAGTTTTTGTGCTTATTTCAGGTCCAGTTATAGTGTATGTGAAACCATCATTAAAATATTCAAAATCACCTTTATACTGTCTTAGACTCTCAAATTCAATTGTTTTATTTTTTATATCTTGTTTTAAATCAATTGAATCTACAAACCAAATATGAGGATGACAAATTATTGCATTCCAAATAATAAAAATACAAAGTGTAAAAAACCATATATTAGCTGTAATTACTATCGTAAGTACTGCCAATATAAATAAGATAAAACCCAAATTTAGGTTTAAAAAAAAATATAGTTGAAGTTCTTATTGGTAGTTGTACTTTTATTGGCAACTGCTTGAATAAAATATTACCATCATTCAATTTTTCGTTATATTTAAAGTAAAAAAAAATTGCCAGTATTAAGAATGACATTAAACTAATGAATGTAAAATGTTTTTCCCATATTTGCCAATTAGATAAAAAATATATAAAAATGACCATAAATATTGAAATTGAACAATACATCGTAAGTAAGGAATTTAAAAAAATATGCATTCTCATTGTTTGTTTAATCTAGTAATTTTTTAATGGTATAACTATACTTAATTATTGATAAATTTAAAGCGTCATGATCAAATATTCTTTGTAAAATCAACACACCTAACTCTGAAAATTAATTTATATTCATAAGTCACTTTCACTCAGTTCCAAATAAAAGATTCAAACAATAAGATTGGCTAGCAATTGATTAATCCATGCTTTGGAGAAAACAAAAGATTTTGATTAGGCCCACCTCATATCCAAGTAACTTACTTAATTTTTAGTGACTTATGGTGGTCTGCCTTAAGAATCTTTATGCAATAGAGCTATAAACGAGCAAAACTATACAAAATATTAAAAAAAATATTTACTCATAATTTTTAAATTTTACTCTTCACTCAACAATGCAATATATTGAAAATAAATAAATTACAAAAATATAGATAAACCTAATATAATATTCATAAACTTCACTTTCTTTTTTTATTTTCCCGATCAACAAATAACTCCCATTATAAATTAGATCAACAAAAATAATAAAAAAAACTACTGCACCAATAAAACTCCAGAAACCTATTCCAAAAAAGTAATACTTTATTGAAAAAATCAAAAACTCAATAATAAAAAAAATAGCTATAATTAGCCTTTTATAATCTTGATAAACTCTAATTACAAATTTATCCATTATTATTCCTTTTTAAACTAACGATCCATCTCATTACGAACTGCATCATTACTTTACTTCTTCAGTAGACATCAATTATTTAATACACATCACGGCGGTAACGACCTGCTTTACGCAGTGTATGCAGTTGTTCAATGCCCAGTATCTCTTGCAAAGTGGCATCTACCGCTTTAGCCATATTCAAACTGCCGCAGATATAGAGACAAGCCCCTTGCTCTAGCCAATCAATCAATTCAGCTTTTTTTACAACTAGGACATCTTGCACATACTTTTCAGCAAATCCATCACGAGAAAATACCCGATCGATTTCTGCAATTTTACCTTGGTTTTGTAATTCATGCAGTTCATCAGCAAAAATTGCATCGAAAGCTTGTTGACGCTCACCATAAATTAACCAGTTTTGATAGTGCTCTGTTGCGACACGTTGCTTAAGATGTGAAAGCAAACCCGCCATTCCTGAGCCATTGCCAATCATAATTACCGACTTAACGCCCTCTGCTAAGTCAAAATTTGGATTCGCACGAATATAGGCATGAATACATTGTCCAAGTTTTAAATCTTGTGTTAATAAACCAGAACCTAAACCTAGTTCATCGCCATGCTGCTCTTGACGTACGACGAGCTCTAAATCTTTTTAATTAAATAGAGTTTGATAATTTCACGCTTATACTAAACGACTGAATAAAGACTATAATAAAAATTAAAAATTCATTCGCCATTTGCGAAATCTTCGAGCAATCATGTCCAAAAATCTTGCAACGCTGATTGGATTCAGTGCAATCTTACAATGGTCTTCTATTGTTGGTTTACTTAAGAAAATTAGTTTCAGTATTGGCCCTGATCTTGCTGTGCTCTTTATGTATACCTTGAGCGCAATTATTCTATTGCTCTTATTTAAAATTCCAAACCTTAAACTAGTTCCGCGCCAATTTTTGATATACGCCACCCTTTTATTTGTGATTTATGAGTTGTGTTTTTCGTATGCCATTGCTCTGGCTCAAACTGCTCAACAAGCGATTGAAATCAGTTTAGTTAATTATTTATGGCCGAGTCTGACAATTGCCGCGTTAATCTTATTTAAAGAATTAAAATTTAACTTTTTCGTAATCATTGGTTTAGCCATTTGTTTGGGTGGCATTATTTTGATCCAAACGGGTAATGGAAGTTTTAACTGGTCTACAGTCTTTACGAACATTCAGTCCAATCCATTAAGCTATTTTCTTGCTTTTATGGGAGCGAGTTTATGGTCACTCTACTGTGTGATTACACGTAAATACAGTCTTGGACATAACCCTATTTCATTCTTTTTCGTCGTGATCACGATTATGCTATGGCTAAAAATGTTGATATTTCACGGTATTCCGCGAATGCCTGCCGTAGACTTACATACCGGTATGTATATGTTGACCGTGTCCATTGTAACCGCTTTGGGTTATGCAGCGTGGAATGTAGGTATTATTAAAGGCAATATTACGATATTGGTGACTTTATCGTATTTTAGTCCGATTTTTTCTTCGGTTATTTCAATGTTTATATTACAGACACCACTGAGTTTAAGTTTTTGGCATGGTGCCATTTTGGTGACATTAGGTTCGCTGGTATGTTGGATTTCAACCAGTTGGCCACAAATTAAAGCCAGGTTAATGCAATTGCGCCATGAATAATAAGAAGCAGTCCCTTGGCTCATTTATCTTAAACTGAATAGCAAAACCGCGATTAGGCACAGCATATGAAGTAACTGTGTTGGTGCAAAATATAGAAAATATTTCCAGCCACCTGTGAGAAATGCATTCACACATTTTGAAATCGCATGGGCTGATAATCCAATCACCACAGCATAAACCAATGTTAAATTGTCGATATTACCTTGCATCACCACGGTTGCCATAGCTGCATGGACTTCAAAGAGTGATGCTAATAATGTCCCTAAAATTAAGCCTTTATCACCTAAAGCGAGATTTAATCCATAAACAATTGCTTGGATTAAAGTAAGCGTGATGGCAATGATTGCCGCCTGTTTTAAGCTAAACATTCGACTATCAGTATTTTCTAACGGCACTGTTTCATTCGCCTCTACACGAAGCATTTCAGGTTCTGACTCTTTATTATGCTGAACTTGAGATGAGCCATAAATCAGATATAACGCAGCAAGGACCAATATCAAGATGCCGACGATACTTGGTATAACTAATATTTTAAACCAAGCAAAACTCACCCCAAGGACAATGATCAAAAGTTGAACCAATGTCGCAACACATGAAAAAAGTCCTGCCCCTGCATTACTTTTGGCACTGGCTTTTCCTGCTCGCACTTCCATGCCTAAGCTTGCGATCGTTGCTGTGCTTGACACAAAACCAGATGCCAAGGCCGATAAAATAATCGCTTTATCAGAAGATAGTAGCCGCTTGGCGATGTGCGCTAATGACTGCACCACCAAGATCAAAATCAGTAATTTTAAAATCACATAGGGATTTAATACTGAACCCCAATAGGCTTGATTCGGCGTTAAAGGTAAGGCAATTAGGATCAATGCCAGTAAAAAGACTCCATCTCTTAACTCATAGTCTTTGATCCAATGTGCTGCAAAATGATGTAAGCCTTTTTTTCCAACTAATATGAGGGTCAGCACCACAGCCAAACACGCAGCCAATGAAATATTAAATACACAAGCAGCGCCGATTAAATAGGTCATAACAAAAGCAAGTTCTGTGGTTGTGCCAATATCTTGTTTTTGCTGGCTTAATCCATAATAGCTAAACATACTGACGACAATTGCACCGATCACACCAACAGCTAAATGGATTAAAAAACACAATGCTCCAAACAGCGCACAAATGGTAAATGAGCGTAAACCGGCAAAGCTCTGTTCACTGTCCAAATTGTTGTTACGTTGACGCTCCAAACCGATGAGCAATCCACAGCCTAAAGCCGAAGCTAAAATAGTTAACAATGCGGGGAAGGATAAAGTTTGTATGAGTATTTCCAAATTTAAGCCCTCCCATCAATACATTGTTTATTTTGGCAATATAAATAAAAAATAATAAAAAAATTTAACGCTAAAATTTGAAAAATAAATATATAGATTGAACAACTTAAGCATTTTCAATCATGTTCAAAGTTTAGTCATTCTTTAAATCATAAACAATTCCATGATAAATATCCTAGTGGACATCAAATATTTCTCATCTTTTAATTAAAAAAATATTCGAAAATCTGACTTAAATTCGGACTTTTTTTACCTTCATGTCTGTTTAAAGCACACATTAAGCCCAAATCACCATAATGGCCGCAATCACCACTAAGGCTAATCCCCAATGATCGGTTCTTGCGAGTTTTTCCTTAAAGAAATATGCAGAGATTAAGAGGCTAAATAAGATTTCGATTTGACCTAAGGTTTTGACAATCGCAACCGTTTGCATACTCATAGCAGTAAACCAGCCCAAAGACGCTAGAAAGCTACAGACACTAACGCGAAAGGTCAGACCGACTCTATCCCACATGGCAATGAGCGTTTTACGGCTAAATAGACTGAGGTACAGCAGCATAATCACACATTGAAAGCCAATTACACTCAACAACACCCATGCCGCACGATGCAAAGTCGGTAAATCACTTAGCTCTAAACTGGCTTCACGAACCAATAAAGAGGTAATTGCAAAACTTAATCCACTACCTACACCGATGCATAACGTTGGCAGAGATAATTTTTGTCGTTGAGAACCTTTGCTTAAAAGAAAAACGGCAACACCACCAACCAAAACACCAATCCAACCAAATAAACTTAAATGTTCACTTAAGAAAATCACCCCAACAATGGCCGCAAATATCGCTTCACTTTTCGCTAAACCAACACCAATGGCATAATTCTTTTGTTTAAAAAGCAAGACCATTAAAATCGTCGCTAAAATTTGACTTAGTCCTGCAATCACCACATAGACCCAAAACATAGTTGTAAATGTGGTCACCTGAGTCACAGGCTGTTGTTGGTACAGCACATATAAATAAATGCAGGCAAATGGGAGCCCAAAAATAAACCGTGCAAGGGTGACACCATACACATCAACAGTGGTACTGAGTTGTTTTTGAAATGCATTGCGCCATGACTGCATAAAAGCAGCCATTAAAGTGAATAAGATCCAAACTGGAAACATAAGAAAGGTGTTTTAACGGTGGATGCCTCATCAATTTACGCTTTTATTGAATTGAATGCGACCCAACACGGCTAGATTATTCATTGAACTTGGTTATGGATTCGTTGAAAAAAATTTATTTAAAAACCTCATATTAAGCATATGGTATTTATCAAAATTTAAGTTTTTATAAAAAAGCGCAAAGGCATGTTGCCTTTGCGTTTTACTCCTTACCAACATTTAGTTAGTGACTTATATTAAGTTGGCTTTGTAGTAATACAGCACCAAATTGCTCACGTAGATCTTTCTTCAGCATTTTACCTGTTCCACTCAATGGAATAGCATCCACGAAAATCACTTTATCTGGCACCTGCCATTTAGCGACTTTATCTGCATAATAATCCAAAATTTCTGTATCAGATAAATCGACATCTGGCTTTTTAATTGCAATCAAAACAGGACGCTCATCCCATTTCGGATGGGTTGCTGCAATCACTGCCGCCATTGCAATTTTAGGATGTCCCATAGCTAAATTTTCTAACTCAACGGAAGAAATCCATTCACCGCCCGATTTGATCAAATCTTTTGAACGGTCACTAATTTTTAAGAAACCATCTTCGTTCAGGGTTGCAATATCCCCGGTATCAAACCAACCATCTGAGGTTAATGCAGATTCTGTTTTGCCAAAGTAATTGCCAATAATCCAATGCCCTTGGATCTGTAAATTACCCGTCGTTTCGCCATCACGTGCAACTTCGTGTGTACCGTTTTCTTCATCGGTAATACGTAAATCGACCCCAAATGGTGGACGACCTTGTGACAATCGTACTTGTAATTGTTCTTCTTCAGATAATAACAAATGTTTGGCTTTAAATTGGTTTGAAGAACCTAATGGACTGGTTTCAGTCATCCCCCAAGCATGAATCGTTTCACAGTTAAATTGTTCTTTAAAGACTTTCAACATCGCAGGTGGGCAAGCAGATCCACCCACCACATTTCGCACTAAACTTTGGAGCTGACTGCCCGCTTGCTGCGCAGCATTGATTAATCCCTGCCAAATTGTTGGAACACCCAATGCAACGGATACTTTATAGTCATCAATCATTTGTGTCAGGCTCGCACCATCTAAACCTGGGCCTGGCAGCACTAAAGTACATCCCACCATTGCCGCAGCATATGGCGTACCCCATGCATTGACATGGAACATCGGTACAACGGGCATCATAATATCTCGCGCTGAGATATTTAATGAATCCGGCATACAAATCGCATAACTGTGTAAGACTGTTGAACGATGGCTATACAACACGCCTTTCGGATTGCCTGTGGTACCCGAGGTATAACATAAAGAACTAGCCGATAATTCATTTAATTCTGGCCATGTATAGTCTGCAGATTGCGCCGCGATGAGTTCATCATAAAACTTCACATCGGGCACCGCTTCAACAATCGCTGCATCTGGTGCATCTAAACAAATAAAATGTTCAACAGATTTTAATAAAGGTTTTACTGCTTTGATTAAAGGCAAAAAGGTTTTATCAAATAACATCACGCGGTCTGCGGCATCATTGATGATAAAAATTAATTGTTCTGGAAATAAACGCGGATTAATGGTGTGACAAACATAGCCGCTACCTGAAATAGCGTACCAAGACTCTAAATGACGGTGGTTATTCCAAGCGATGGTCGCAACACGATCCCCTAAATTTAAACCGAGAGATGCAAGAACATTAGCAAATCGTTTTGAATTTTTATGAACATCACCCCAAGTGGTTTTCGTAATCGTCGTGTCTGTATTTTTTGAAATGACTAAACTATCCGCATGATAGCGACCCGCATGTTCAATCATGCTACTAATCAAAAGCGGTTTAAACATCATATTACCAAGCATTCTTTGCTCCCACATTCATCCATATTGAGTTGTTGTTTTTCCGCACTGTCCTGCAGATTTTTTAAAACTTTGTACCATGTCAAAAGTGATTGTTCTTTATCGACAAGGTTGAAAGCAGTAGATATGAAACGCATATCCAAAACTGATTCTTATGTTTTAACCTTAATTGATTTTAGAATCCACTGTTTTATTGCTCAAAATATGAATGCTTTAGTGGTATAAAATGCAAAAATTAAAACTTTAGCCCTATTCAAAATATAGTCTTATTTAGTTATAACACTGCTGCTTTAAAAAATGTCGTTTTCAGTTATCAAATAATCGACTGAGTCAATTAGCATAAAAAAACCCAGTCTAGATACACTGGGTTCATTCGTTGCATTAGCCGTTGTAGTTAAGTTGAAATAGTTACAGTACTTCAAACTCAATACGACGGTTTTTCTTACGACCTTCAGGCGTAGCATTGTCTGCTACAGGCTTATTTGAGCCCATCCCTTCAGTACTTAAGTTCGCCGCTGCAATATTTTTTGAAATCAGGTAGTTTTTAACTGCATTAGCACGATCTTGGCTTAAACTTAAGTTTTTCTCAGGATTCCCTGAGCTGTCTGTGTGACCAATAATTCGTACTTTTTTCCCACCGACGCGATTCAGTGCGATAACCATTTCATCTAAGATCTGTACCCCAGATGGTGCTAAAATCGCGCTTCCAGATTCAAATTCAATAATACGATTACGTAAAGCCGCATCAATAATGGCCTGTTCAGCCTGATTGACAGAAAGCTGTGCATTGAAACGAAAAGGTGCTGTGACCAAAGACTGAAACTTGGTGGTCGTGGGTTGGATATCATCTTGATTTGACATCTTTCCACTTAAATCGACTTGCGTTCCGCGTACAGAGAGTTTCCCCTGTTTTACTTTCTTTAAGTCATCATTAATCATCTGGCTTACGCTATTGCCCCAACCATTGGGTGCAGTAACCGCTCGAACCTGAATTTTATCAACCACATTTGCCTGACCATAAGTCAAATAGGCTTTATTTAATATTTCTTGCTTGGTTGCTTCATTCGGTACAGCGCCTTCAATCACAATAGGCTCTGCCCAGAGCAAAGCCGAACAGCCTAAAATGCACACACTCGCAAGAAATTTGGGCAACATTGGTAAGATTCTTTGCATCATTATTCTTCTATAAAAGTCTGTCTAAAAAGTTTAATGCCATGAATAAGGCTGATCTGACGCTCACTCAAAGACTGTTCCAAAACGGCTAAGCCTGCATTTTGTTCAAGATAAGGATCAATCCAACTGGCATCGATCAGGGAAACCCAATGATCACTTTGCATATTTTGGGTAAAAACATCATTGAGTGCAGTAATATCAGCACCTTGAAAACCAAATAGTAAAACAGGTGAATCACTGTGTAGGATGCCAATGAGTAACTCAACATCTTGGTTTTCGACAAAACGACTAATTAAATTGACCCAAAAAGCCGCGATTTCATAGCAGTAACTAATATTATTGATCGGTAAGATCAACACTTTATTCAACCGAGACGTACCCTGATGAATAATCGGTTGTAGCAGCAAACCGAGACCAATCATGCTTTGCGCCAACTGATAAGGCGTAAAATTCAATAAACGTGCAAATGAATGCAACGTATGGTGCTCATAAAAAGAAGAGGTTTCCTCTGTTCCGAACACTTGGATTTCGTTATTCAATTTACCTAATTTATCGAGCAAAATATCGGGATCGCGAATTGAACGCATCACTCGGTTACGCTGATATAAGTCAATTAAGGTTTGTTTATAACGATATGGTGCATACAAAATATTATCGAAAGGATCATCGATTTCTAGCAGATGAGCGAGCACCATTGGAAATTGACGCTTTGAACTGTCTTCACTACTAATCAAATTGGCAACCAAAAAACGCTTATCTTTTGGACTGGCAATAAAGAAATCTAATGAAGGCAGTGAGTTATACGCTGCATTAAAATTGTCTGAACGCATAGCGAACTCAAGCGCCTCCGTGATCCACTGATCGATTAACTGAATCAGTGAATATTGTTCACGGCTCTTTAAGAAGTCACCACGAGCTGGACATTTTCCATAATACAGCGGTGTCGTTCTCACTTCATACATCGTCACACTCCTTGTTCTTTTGCACGAATGCCACCGCTATCATTTTTAAATTCATCATCATGGTGTTGCTGTTCCTTGTACAACACTCATCGGTGAAGTCGCTGGTGGCGCTACAGGCGCTTGTCCTGCAGGCATCGTTTGCGCTGCGACGACACGAACACCTTTATTCGTCACCACTTGATCAACAAGAGTCATACCTGAATAGCCTGAACCTGTAGTTGGGCCAGATGCGTTACCACTAATTAAACGGAAATTCACTTTAACAAACACTTTTGGATTTTGTTTGCTACGCCACACCATTTCAAATGAATTACCATTTTGTGTACGCTGAGCGCCTTCAACCAATCGGTTAATACCATATTCACCCGGCTCATCAAAAATCGTATGCGTTTGACCTTCCAAGTCAATTGCAGTAATACGTGCACCCGGAATTGCCCCTTTATTTGGCCAAACGAAGTTCACCCATTGCTGAACACCGTTTTCATACACCATACGCTGACCATCAATATCAATGGTATATGAAAGCAACTGTGTATTTTCTAATGGGAAGAACTGGAAGTTCGATTGATTGGTTGCCGCAGGTGCTGCTTGACTCAATTCCCCTGTAGCAACGCCATTACTTGGCGCAACATAGCGTTGGAAGTTCGCTACAAATTGTGGATTTAAACCAATGCCCAAATCTTTCCATGTTTTCGTGGTTAAGGTATAGCCTCGACGAATCACCAATGGATCCAAATATTCTTTTACAAAACGAGCGATACTTCCGTTTTCACCAAAAATTTGGCTAATTTCATTACTGGTCGCTTGTAAAGTAGCATTGCTATTAAATGGATATTTAGGCGCAAGATTGGTTGTAAATGGTTGATACGCCTGCATTGCCCACAATTTATTTATTTCGTTTTGAGCAGGTATCAACAGAACTTCAAATGACTGGGTCACTGGCTGCATAAAGAGTTTTTGAATCAACTGTTGATCTAATTCATTTAGACCCACAGACATTTTTTCATCTACGAATTTTTGTGTGCTATTAAAGACTGAGCTTTGATCATTGATGGTTTGTTTCACCAATGTCATGCTTGCAGGTCCCATGTCACCGCCACTCTTCAAATCATTGAACTTACTACGTACTTGACTCAAAGACAGCATGTATTCATCTAAAATAGATTTGTTTTGCTGATCATCACGCTTACGAACCAATTGATAGAACACATCAAACTCTTTTGCAATAACACCTTGACCGGCTTTAGAAGCAACTTGCTGTGCCTGCTGCGCATCATCACGGCTGAGAACTTTACGTTTAAACCACGCAATAAAGCCTTTCTGAGGTGCAGCCAGTTCTGCTTGAACAATTGGATTATCCCAGCTGGTTTCTTTCGCAATACGGTCAACCACTTTACGAATTGGCGAATTTTCAGGTTCACCTAAAATATCAATGAAACGTGACTGCTGAGCGACATCTGCGCCTTTGCCATAATGCACAGCATTTAAGAATTTACGCCATTCAGCGATATATTCCTGCTTATAAAGTTCGGTTAACTGTTTACTGATCTGATCTGGACTACCACTAAACGTCAGGTCATCAGAGCGATTGGTATTGAGTACCCAATCTTGGGTATCTGTCGGATTATTCGCAGCTTGGTTAATCGCATCTTTTACATAATCATTCCATGCTTGGTAAGTAAAAATACCCGGCAAGGCGTAACTACCCAACATGCTGTTTTGGCCTGTTTCACCTAATATTTGCTTCACTGTCACCGCAGGGAAACGTACCGAACCACGCATTTTAATTTCATTATAAACGCGGTCACGTGCAGGAATACCCATGGTAACAGCTGTTAATAATTGACGTGTTTGATCTACCAATAAAGGATCAGATTCCATTTGCGGAAACGCAGGATCAGCAGCTAAAGTCATCGCATAAGATAAAACTTGTTCGGCTTTTTGAATCATTTCCCCACGTGGCATTTGACCACGATTTGAATCTAACCACGAACGCCAGAAACGAGTAACCTGGTCACTCAAATGGCTCGATTCCATATATTTATGATTGCTCATCATCAAATACGCCTTCAGTGCATTGTATGCATCCTGAGGGTTAGTATCCGATGGTTCTAAATAGGGCTGATTTGATTTCACAGCTTGAGTGATTTGCACATTGACGTGATTTTCTTTCAACGTCGCTTCATTGGCTTTGACACGTTGTAAGTACTGCGCCATATTTTGCTGAGATGGTGCCAATACAATTTGTTGAATACCACGTAAATACTCAACTTTGAGTTTTTCACGAATCTTATTCCCTTGGTATAAACCAAAGCTGTATTTCAAAGGACGATCTTCATCAAAGTGATCGAGCTGCTGTAAATGCCCTTGTAATATCAGCAATGCATCCAATTGAGTCGAAAGCTCACTTCCGCTACGGCTTTCCATTTGCACAACTTTGTCTAAGTCAGCTTGAACTTCCGCCACGAGTTGTTGGTTATTACGATACGACCAAACCCATAACCCAAGCACCACAGCAACCAATAACAATGCAGCAATAAATGCCATAAAGCGCTGACGTTTACGTGCAGGATTGATATGTTGTTTAACTAGATTTTTATCTTTTAAAATGACGGTTGAAAAGAGTCCTTTTAAGAAATAACCATGGTCTTGCGAAACAGAATTCGTAGGAATGCCAAACTCACTATCCGTACTTTTCACCAAATGAAAATCTTCAGCGATTTGCTCCGTCATTGGACTTTCAATCACACCTTCTTGCAACGCACTGGTGAAATAGAACCCACGGAATACCGGTTTAAACTGATAAGGGTTGTCTTGAAACAACGTACCAATAAAAGTTTTTAACACTGGCTTTAAACTTTTAAACTCAAGTGGAAATGTCATTACACTTGGAGAAATATTTTGCGAATGACGACGACTCAAGTGCGTAGTACTGACACTCTTCAAACCATCGTATAAAATTGAATAATGCTTTTCGAACATCTCAACGGCATGCTCAGATGAGTCTGGATCATAAGGCAGTGTTGCACCCCAAACTTGATCAAATTCATCCTTATCATAACAATCAAAAAATTCAGTAAAGCCGGCAATCAAATCCATTTTTGAAAAAACGATATACACTGGCGCAAAAATTTCTAAACGTTCCGTCAAATCCTGTATACGTGCGCGTAAGTTTTTGGCTAATTTGATTGATTTTTCAGGACTTTGACTAACAAGCTCCGCCACAGAAACAATCACGATTAAACCGTTAATTGGTGCTTTAGAACGGTTTTTCTTGAGAATATTTAAGAAACCTAACCATTCTGAATGGTCTTCGGCATAAACTGAATATCGACCTGCGGTATCGAGTAACACACCATCTGTAGAGAAAAACCAATCACAGTTACGAGTACCACTTAGACCTGCCGACACCATTTTCTGATGGGTTTCTTCAAATGGAAATCTAAGGCCAGAATTATAAATCGCTGAACTTTTACCCGCTGCTGGGTTACCAATCACCATGTACCAAGGTAATTCATATAGCGCTGCATTTCCCTTTTTGTCGCCAAGTTTTGATTTACGGATAAGTTGAATCGATTCTTTCATTTGCTGATTGATCAGCGCAAGTTCTTCTTTATTCTTTTGTTTGCCGTATTCAGCTTCATTATCTTTGGCAATCGCCTCAGCCAGCTCTTCGCCTTGCTGTTTATGACGATAATGCTGCACTAATTCATAAATACCCCACAGAATTAATCCGAGAATATAAACAGCAACCACAATGTAAAAAGTCTTTTGTGGAATCGAATTATGCATAGCCACAATGGCCACAAAAAATGACAAAGCCACCATCGCTTTAGGATTGGTGACGTACTGCCAAACATAACCGAGGATCGTATAAAATAGTGTGTTCACAATGTTCTCAATTTCGTCTTAATTCTAATTAAACAGTTTCTTGTTCAAGTTCATCTTCTACTGAAAATGCTTGAATAAAAGCAAATGTCGATTCTTGGTCTGTGCTATAAATCATGGCAGTTAACTCTTCTGGCAAGTGCATACCCAACATGAATCCAAAAATTTTTGCCAATTGCTGGGTATTTCCAAGATTCTGTTTTGTATATAAAAAATGATAGGTTTCAATCGCGGTTTCATTAAATTTATACTGTAATTTTTTCACCACTTTCATATCCGTTGCATCATCTAACATCAATAAAAAGGGTTGTTCTTGATCATACTGATCTAAATTATTCAGTGCTTTAAGCTCTAAATTACGTTTCAACTCAGGCTCATGTGCCACCACTTGTAGCACTTTATTTGGAGTTAAACCTCGAACTTGAACGTCTGAAGCAGCCAAACACCAACTCGATGCAAACTCTGCAGCAATGTATTTTTCTTGTAACCACATCTTTTCATCAATCCATTCTTGGTCGATTTCAGAGTCAGCATTGAGAATCAAACTGACTTCAAACTTTTGTTTTGAAATCATCTCTAAAATGCTTAACCATTCTGAATAAGCGACTTGAGTGCCGATAAAATGTGGCTCGATATGAATTTGTTCGGGAATGATCGAAAATCCGTCAGATAGATACTGCTGAATAATTTGAGCATAATCATCATTCCATTGATGAATCAAATTATCAGCAAGCAAAATATGGACATTTAAACGATTTAAACGTGAAACTTGCTGTGCATTGTTCGCCAAATGTTCTGGATGTTCATCTTGCGTATAATCTGGATCCACCCAACCCGGATGCATACGGTACTGATATGCCAATTCACTATCATAAAAGAGTGCTGATTGCTTCAGATGCTCAGCAATTAAAAATAGACTTTCAACGTGTTGCTCTAGTTGTTGCTGAATAAGTGACTGGATTCGTTTTTCACGCATGGTGATGGCACTATATTCATCATCTGCTTCTTCATTAGTGAGTTCATCTAAATCTTTGATTCGAAATGAAAGAACAGGCAAACCGTATGCATTAAATAACTTATCATCGAGTTCAGGACTTTTGAATTGTTGAATATCTTGGATAATTTGTTCGTTTTCACCAAAACTATGCCAAGCCGCTGAAGAATAAACATTTAAACGAAATTGCTGTACATCAATAGGCTTCGGTTTTGCTTGTTCAATGGCCTCAAGTTGTTGTTGCTCAGCTTGTTCTTCTGCACGTTTTTCAGTTTCAAGTTTTTTTTCTTTTTGATGTTGAATGCCCTTGTAAAGCAAATAAGGCGACAAAATAATTGCACATAAAGCTAAAGGAAGAAGTAAAAAGTATGTGACTAAATCGAAAGCCGTCGGATCATAGCCTGTATCTCGCCAGTAAAAAATCACGAAAGCAGTACACAAAACAAAAAGCGTACTAAAGGTTCCAATTATTAATTTCAGCATTATTATGCATTCCCCATTAAGGCATAACAGGTTTCTGTATTATCGACCTGTTTATTCGGCTGTAAAAATGCTCCCTGAGCTAAACCAATTCCGCTCAAAGAATTTAAACACACCGGTTTTATTTCTTCTTTTTGTAAAATTAAGCGCACATCCACCATTAATGTTGGACTACACCAAGTTTGAATCATTTGTTTTAATTTTAGGCTGCGTGCCTGATTCGGTAAAAATGTTAAATAATCTTCATGATTTAAAGGTCCAATCACGATTTCAATTTTTTCGTCAATCTGTTGAATCTTCTCACCACAAAAAGTATTCAGCCCCAATAAGCTCGGCTGAGATCCACCTAAACATGTTCTCTGATCTTCTTCAAATACAAAAGTTTCAGGGATAAATTCTCGAATATCAAATTTCTGCTTAAAGATACAATTCAGCATGGTTTTTAATGCATAAGCTGTATTGTTTTGCCCCTGCATTAAACCTGAGAATTCAGCAAAATAATCATCTAAATCTGGCTGATCATGCTGGCTACTGATATAACCATTTAATGCATGTAAAATATCAAGATAGTGATTATCCTGCTCGATTTCATAACGAATAGGTAAATGATAATTTAAACTGGCATCAACATAATGTGCTGTTAATTTATGATTAAACAGCCCTAAAAACTTTTGTGTTTCTTGTCGCTGATGTCGCCCGCTGAGCTTAACCTTATTGGTATAGCTATAAGGTAATGCACCTTGAATACCCGTTAAACCCACCATTAAATTTGTCAGTTCAACTTTCTCATCGTTGAACTCTAAACTTTCAATTTCAGTGTTCGGGAAGTTCAAATTAAGTGAACTATTAAACTCAAAGTCATTGGCCCAATGGACTTGAGCTGCTCCATAAGGTGCATGTCTTAACAAACGAGTAGCTTGAACAAACTCGTAGGCTTTCGGTTCTTGGAAAAGTCCGTCAATTACAGAGCTTTCTTGCCACCAACGTTCTGCACGCATTGGTATAACTCCTGTTGACTATTTGCATCAAAAACCGAGACATCGACAAAGCTGTTCATATTGACTTTTAAATTAAAGATATGGGCCAGCAATTGACTAAATATATACAGGCTATGCCCTCTAAATATATCCGCATCGATATCGAGCTGTACTTTTAAACCTCTGACAAATAATGGAAACGGTTTACTATCTACAAGTTTCTGTGTGGTAGAAAACTGAATATTTTTTATGGAGTCGATAATAATTTGGTTTTCTTTCGATTTAGGTAAATTATACAATTCCAAAAGTTCTTTAATATGAGAGACCGCATCGCCTTTCATTAAAGACATATTATTCAAAGATAAATGTGAAATGACCCGCCACTGTTCTTGTTTATTTTGCTCAAAATAATACGGTAACGACGGTCGTTTGAGCATCAGGGCACGACGGGCCAAATTACTATCATTCAGAGTTAATGCATTCTGATCTTTATTATAACTTTCGTAAGGTAACTCACGATTACTACATAGTAGTTCAGTACTAATAAAATCGGACTGAGTGCTATGTGGGTCTAAAGCACGAGATATGATTGAATAGTTTAATTCCTGATGTTTATTCTTCATCTGCTGCGGATTTAAACTATAAAAAAACTGGACTTTATCCTGATGATAATGACTCATTGCAAAAAAAGGTAGCACAGGATAATACACTTCATCTTGGTTGCTTTTTTCACGCACCATATTCATTTTTAAAATGCTATAGGCTTGAAAATATTCAGGATGGTGTGCATCTGTCACCAATGGATATTCCATTCGCTTATGATTAATCTTTTGCGGCTCTGCTTGTTTATTGAAGAGATTAACGATTGGTGTAACAAACAATTTAAAATTTGCCGCATTTAATTCTGAATAATTTCGAATCGCTGCTTGATCATTTAAATTGAGTTTAAAGTGTATTTGAACATCAAATTCACTATGTTCTAAACTTAAAAACTTAATGAAATCTAGATTTAGATTTAAAAAATTGAATTTTTCAGGAACACAAAAATATTCCATCAGTAAACGATATGCATGATGTGTATGTTGATCGATAGGTAGAACACTTTGAACTTCATCAAAGCCCATAATTTCAAATGGATTGGCAATATCAAAAATGTGCTGCCCCACACGAATCGAAAAACTTGTAGTTGATTTAAAAATACTATCTAAAACCTGCAAAGGAAAATTAGAAATAGCGTCTAAAAATATCGGCAAAGTTTCATTTTTGAGTAAAGCGTGCTTATTCGAAAAAATTTCAAATCCTAAGCTCAATGTAGCATTTTGATTTAAATGCATATGTGCCGATGGATGAGTTTTGAAATTGAGCTGTTTTAATTGAATCGGTAATAATGTGACTTCTTGTACCGTCTGATATTCACATTGAACACCGCGCGTACTTTTGGCTTTTAGACTGGTCGCCTTTGGAATAACGTGTCGATCTGTTAATTGCTTAATTTTATTTATATCTTCGAAGCTCACCACAGAACATGCAGGAAATGGTTTTAAATATTGAGGAAACATCACCTCAAAAATTGAACGGGTAAAAACGTCATAACTATCTGCAAGTTTTTTGTCAATCCGTGCAGAAATTAGAGAAAATGCTTGAATTAAACGCTCAATATGCGGGTCATCTATTTGTTCTTGGTTTAAAGACAAACGCTGGGCGATTTTGGGGTATTTACTGGCAAACTCACGGGACTGTTGTCCAAATTCCTGTAGTTGTTTTTCGTAATACGGTAACAGCTCTTCAATCACAGATAACCCACTTCATTAAGCTCTTGGAGAAATAACATATTGTTGTGTTGTTGGTTTTAATAAGGCATCAAAAATAACTGGTTCGTATAAAGGATGAATATTTAAATATGCCTGAATACTTAAACATAGTGCCCCCATATTATGGCCATCCATGAGCATTTCGACTCGAATCTGTTTTAAACGCGGTTCATGTGCAGCAATCGATTGCTCAATTGACTGGCAAATTTTGTCGCGATCCGATGGATTTGCTGTCGATAAGCCCACAAAATCGATAATGCCAAATTGCAAAATAGATTTTTTTGCTAATGGAAAGTCATCAATCAGTTCATCTAACTTTGCCACCCGACTATTGAGGAGATCCTCTAAATCGGAAGCAACAGATTCACGAAGTTCTTGCAAAGACAGACCTTGAGTCTGCTGAGCATCTGCTGGTAATAAGCGGTCAAATAAAGTCGTTCTAAAACCATAAGGATAAAGCTGATCGAGATTCATATCTTCTTATAAATATTTAAAAAAATGAAAATAGAGGCTACCCAAGTTAGCCTCTATCTGAATCCATCTATTACGCTGCGTATGAAGCAGTGTTGTTAGATAATGACCACTTCTTAGTAACAGCACCTTTCGCAGTACCGTTAATATCTTGTTGGTTATATGTCCACTCTACTGCAGCATATTTCAAACCAAATGATTCGTGTGGAACACCTTCATCATTTACAGTTGGAGTCACGCTAGAAACCAACACATGTTTCAGTTTGATTTGAAGATATTTAATGCGTTTGTCGCCATTCGCACGGTAGAAATCAATTTGAACTTCATCAAATGTATAACCTGCTGAACATGCTTCCCAAAGTTTAGGGCTTGTCGCGTCTAAATCTTTAACAAACACCATATCAGAATGTTCTACACGTTCTGCAGTATGACCACCCACACTTGAAGAAGTCGCAGATTTAGGTTGACGGATGTTATGCGTCCAAGAGTTTACTTCTAACCAACTCTTGTGCTCTGCATCACGAGATTCGCCGTCTACTTTGTACTTACCACGAAATTGAATGTATATATCTTTCATTGTTCTGAATACCTATTTATTTAAAGTTATTATAGTGTTGACCCAAATTAATTTGAGGACTGAGGTAACTCGGTCACAAGTCGTAATGAAACAGACAACTCATCCAACTGGAAATGTGGTCTTAAGAAAACCACAGATTTGTAGTGACCAGGCAAAGCTGGATTTTCTACAACTTTTACAGAAGCTTCACGCAATGGATACTGAGCTTTAGCTTCTTGAGATGCACCATCATCAAGTAATACATATTGCGATAACCACTCATTTAAGAAGGTCTCAACATTACCTGCTGATGCAAAACTACCTACTTTGTCACGCATCATTGCTTTTAAATAATGTGCAATACGTGAAACTGCCATGATGTATTGGATCTGGCTAGACAATGCAGAGTTTGCATTAGCTGTATCGCTGTCATATTTTTTAGGTTTTTGCGTCGATTGCGCACCGAAAAATGCTGCATAATCAGTATTTTTGCAATGAACTAACGGAATAAAACCAAGATCACTCAGCTCTTTTTCACGACGGTCGGTAATGGCAATTTCAGTTGGGCATTTAAAGACCACTTCGCCATCATTGGTTTTGAACGTATGGACAGGCAAGCCTTCAACTAAACCACCACCTTCTACACCACGAATCGCAGCACACCAACCATGCATATCAAATGCATTGGTTAAACGCGTACCAAAGGCATAAGCCGCGTTCATCCATAAATATTCATTATGATTTTCACCTGAAACTTCTTCAACGAAGTTAAATCCTTCAGTGGCAATGCCTTCTTTTGGATCATATGGCAAACGACCCAATACACGTGGCATTGTCAACGCAACATAACGTGCATCGTCACTTTCACGGAATGAACGCCATTGTACATATTCAGCAGTTTCAAAGATTTTAGACACATCGCGTGGACGATCAATATCTGTAAAAGATTCTAGACCCAACATATTTGGGCTTGCAGCCGAAATAAACGGTGCGTGTGCAGCCGCCGCGACATGTGAAATTTGCTCAAGCAAATACATATCAGAAGGTGTACGGTCAAACTCAAAATCACCAATCAGTGTTGCATAAGGTGCACCACCGAATGATCCATATTCTTCTTCATAGATTTTTTTGAACAACGTGCTTTGGTCAAAATCGGTCGCACCTTGGAAATCTTTAATCAATTCTTTTTTCGTCGTATTTAACATACGAATTTTTGTTAAAGAATTTGAAGGTGTTTCTTGGCAGAAATAATACAAACCACGCCATGTCGATTCAATTTTTTGAAATTCAGCATGGTGCATGATTTTACTTAACTGAGATGAAATCAACGCATCAATTTCAGCAATACGCTTATCAATTGATAAAGTCATATTGTCCGAAACGGTGATGGTACCTGCCATGACTTCTTTGGCAAGTTCACCGATCAGACTTTTTGCACGATCATGTTCTTGATCTGTACGCGCAATACGACTTTGTTCAACAATTGAATCTAAAAGCGAATATTCTTCAGTTGCTTCAAGGTTTGCAGCAGTTGCAGTATTAAAATTACTCATTTTCTGCCTCCACACTCAACTTACGAATTTGATCAGTGTTATGTAACACTTCATCCAGTAAATCTTCTAAGCGTTCATTATTTGAAATTTTATTACGCAAGTCAGACAGACGCTCACGCGCGGCAACTAACTTTTGTAGTGGATCAACCTGTTGTACAACTTGCTCTGGAGTGAAATCGGCCATGCTCTTAAATGTAAGATCTACCGACATTTTTCCACCGTCTTCAGTCAAGGTATTCTCAACTTGAAAATTAGCACGTGGCGCTAAAGACTCCATTACCTCATCAATATTATCTAAATCAACATTAATGAATTTCTTGTCTTTTAATTTAGTTTTCTCTACTTCAGATGCCGCAGAGAAATCACCTAACACCCCAACAACGAATGGTAACTCTTTAATTTCTTTACCGTCGCCAACTTCAACATCGTAAGTCAATTGAACACGAGGAGGACGAATTCGTTGAAGTTTTTTCTGTACACTTTCACGTTTTGCCATGAGTGCTTTTCCTTGTTATTTATTCTTCAATGTATCGAAAGGTGAACCACTGGCAGCAGGTTTTTTCGCTGTAGTCTGCGTTTTTGCTGTCGTGGTAGTTTTCTTTTTGCTTGCTGCTGTAGTCGTTTGTTTAGACTTGGTAGACGCTGTATTGGTTCGTTTTTTAGCTGGTGTTGTCTGTTTAGATTTCACATTGCTCGAAGATTCTGTACTTTTTTCACGAACATCTGCTGCAGCAGACGTAGATTTATCAATCGTCGGCTGAATATAACGAATATTATCCGACAACACTTTGGCAGGAGAATAGGTCTGTTCATCTAGAGTACGATTTTCATTACTCCGCATATGATTCAGCGCATTATAAGAAATAGCGATACCTGCTAAAAAAGTGACATCAGTAAGTTCAGGCGACTGATAGTTCTTTTCTCGCAGCAGATTGACCGCTTGCAATGCTTTTAAATTGTAACCATTAGCTTGATATTTTTTGGCAATATCTACAAAAATTTCATTTTTTAAGTTCTCATTTTTCTTATTTTTTTTGTCACATAACTGATTATAAAAACCAATAATCTCTGGATCTGTATCACCTACTGCCAGTGGATAATCCTTTAAACAGGATTTTTTCACAGATGCCGCTTTATCTTTTGCAAAAACGGTTTGTGTTAAACTGGCTGCTAAAATTATAGGTAATAAAACACTAAATTTATTCAAAATTGCCTCTGTATTTCTACGTGCTAAAACTTAATTTATGTGGAGAAATCACCACTTATTTTCCCGCGGGTTTTCTCTTCATTTATCAAAATTAAAAATATGCTGCAGATTTAACAAAAAATAAGCACATAGAGTCAATACAAAAATGTGCCAAATACCCCAAAGTTTGTTGACTATTTGTTTTTTTTTGTTTCATTTTATAAAAAAATCTTTTTCCTTTTTTTATTTAGTCTGTATTATATCGCCTAAAGCAAGACACTAATAATATATAAGGTGTTGATTTTAAAGTTTTTATTTTTATAGCAAGAAAAAAGAGATCACAGTCAAACTTGTAAAATTTTGTACTGTGGATTCTAAATTTGATGAGTTATTTATGAATAATTTAAAAGTTTTAATTACTAAACTTTCACCTCACGCCCGCATTTCACTCGAAAAGTCAGCCAATACATGTATTTCACAGCAAAATTATGAAATCGAAATTGAACATTTTTTACTCGAATTATTAACCTATAACAATAAAAATGACCTTCAAATACTCTTAGAAAAATACAAAGTTTCTGCAGATGGTTTGGCAGATGACCTCAAAGAAAGTATTGCTCAACTTCCAAAAGGAAATACGCGCACTCCTATTTTTGCACAATCCATTGTGCGCTTACTTGAACAAGCTTGGTTATTAGCATCTGCTGAACAAGATCCACAAATTCGTAGTGGTCATTTACTTGTTGCGCTCCTTACCGCGCCAGATTTATACCAAATTGCAGCAAGAGCTTCTTCTCTTTTCGATTTATTACCTATCGATACGATTAAACATAAATTTTTAGATCTTTGCCTAAAGAGCATTGAAAATGAAGATTTAGCAACTGCATCACCAGAGGAAAAATCAGCTGCTCAAACGAATGCAACAACGCCAGTTAAAACACCAGCTCTAGACCAATACACCATTAATCTTACTGAAAAAGCTAAAAATGGTGGCATTGATCCTGTGATTGGTCGTGAGTTTGAAATCCGCTTAATGCTCGATATTTTGATGCGTCGTCGTCAAAACAATCCGATTTTAACGGGTGAGCCTGGTGTTGGTAAAACGGCCGTTGTTGAAGGTCTTGCATTAAAAATTGCAACCAACCAAGTTCCAGATGCTTTAAAAAATGTCAGCATTCATACTTTAGATATGGGCTTACTACAAGCGGGTGCCAGTGTTAAAGGTGAATTCGAAAATCGCTTAAAACAAGTCATTCATGAAGTTCAAGCCTCTGCACATCCAATCATTTTATTTATTGATGAAGCACACACGTTGATTGGTGCGGGTGGTCAAGCAGGTCAAAATGATGCAGCAAACCTGTTAAAACCGGCGCTTGCACGTGGTGAGTTAAGAACCATTGCCGCAACCACATGGGCTGAATATAAGCAGTATTTTGAAAAAGATGCCGCATTAAGCCGACGCTTCCAAGTAATTCAGGTTGAAGAACCGACTGAAGAAGTCGCAATCGATATGCTGCGTGCCATGATTCCCGTGATGGCAAAACATTTCAATTTACAAATTGACGATGAAGCTATCGTTACTGCAGTCCATGCTTCGCACCGTTATATCACTGGCCGTCAATTGCCTGATAAAGCGATTAGTGTCTTAGATACAGCTTCTGCGCGTGTTGCGTTAACGCAAAATGCACAACCTGTAAAATTGGATCAACTTCATGCTCAATTACATAATTTGAAGCTTGAATTGGCGATTCTTGAAAATGAACATAAGAATATTCCTATTCACCACGAACGCATTGAAAGTGTAAAAACACAAATATCCGCGCTTGAACAAGAAATTCAGTCGACAGAAACGCAGTGGAAAAAAGAACTCGAAATCGTTCAACAGATTAAAACGCTTGAACAAGAGTCCGAGCAAAAACCAGAAAATATTGAAACTTTAAGCAATATTCGTAACCAACTGGCAACTTTACAAGGTCAAACGCCGCTGGTTTTTGAACGTGTAAATGCTCAAATTATTAATGAAATCATTTCAGACTGGACCGGCATCCCTGTTGGTAAAATGGTGAATGATGAAATTCAGCAAATTTTGAAGCTTGAAGCACAGTTAGAACAACGTGTGATGGGTCAAGATTATGCACTGCATCAACTGGTACAAGGCATTAAAACCTCCAAGGCAAAATTGGAAGACCCAAATAAACCTCAAGGCGTTTTCATGCTGGTTGGCCCAAGTGGTGTGGGTAAAACCGAAACTGCACTTGCGTTAGCAAACGAGTTATATGGTGGTGAGTCTCATTTAATCACCATTAACATGTCTGAATATCAAGAAGCACATACCGTGTCGTCTTTAAAAGGTGCTCCTCCAGGCTATGTCGGTTATGGCCAAGGCGGCGTACTGACAGAAGCAGTTCGCCGTAACCCATATAGTGTGGTTTTACTTGATGAGATTGAAAAAGCACACAGCGATGTTCAAGAATTATTCTACCAAGTATTCGATAAAGGTACTTTGGAAGATGGCGAAGGTCGTGTCATTGACTTTAAAAATACTACGATCTTATTGACTTCAAATGCAGGCTCAAGTGCCATTATGCAGGCCTGTTTAAATCAGCCAGTAGAAGAATGGCCGTCAGCAGAAGAACTTTTAGATGTATTAAAACCAGCTTTATATAAACAATTTAAGCCGGCATTTTTAGGTCGTATGCGTATCGTGCCGTATTTCCCATTGCACGATGATCTGCTCGTACGCATTATTCAGCATAAATTAGGCAAAATCACCGCGCGTATTGAAAAACAATATGGTACGCAAACACGTTATACCGACGATTTAGTCGAATTATTATTAAGTCGCTGTACTGAGGTCGATAGTGGTGCGCGTAATGTCGATAACATTTTAAATGCGACGGTCTTGCCTGCTTTAGCCACTGAATTACTCATGGCAATGAGCGAGCAAAAGATTCCATCAGTCATTGAAATCGATGTCAAAGACGATGAAATTATTTATGTTTTAGATCCTAAAAGTAAACCTGCGAAAAAACGCAGCAGCAAAAAGACCAAAACCTTAGAAGCATAAGTTAGGAACGATGTAGAATATGAGTTTAGAGCTCGACGCTTTATTGCAACCGATTACGGATGATTTACCTTGCGGTAGTGATTTTTCATTTTCAAATGATTTTCATGCAATTAAAAAAGCTAAAACACAAGATGACCCGCTCTTGGATCAAGGCGACTGGATCGCAGAACCAAAACAGGCAGATTGGGGCTTTGTGCACCAAAAATCGTCAGATCTACTTCGCGAACATACAAAAGATATTCGCTTATATGGTTGGTTGCTTGAAGCGTGGACTCACATTCATGGTTTCGAAGGGATTGCCAAAGGGATTGAACTTACACAAAAAAGTTTGCAAGACTTTTGGCTACAACTTCATCCTGAAATTGAAGATGATGACCTTGATCAACGTCTAGGTTTATTACAAGGGATAATTAATCAAATCCCAACATTAATTAAATCAGTTTCAATCGTTCATGGCGCGGTAGCTTATTCCCTATCCGACTATGATCGACTACTTCATGTTCAAAACCAAAGACGTAAATCCAACCATGAAGATGATGATCAAGAAGAGTCTTTTAATGGTATGGAACAGTTTGAACATGCCTTGTTCAATACTTCAAAATCAATTCAATACCAGTATTACCAACAGTTTTTAGATATTTTAAACCATTGGGAAAACTTAAAAACGACTCTTGATGATTTGATGGGTTTAGATGCGCCAAGCTTTGCTGGCATTGACTCTCAAATCGAAATGATTCACTTGAGCTTAAAAAAAATCTATAAAGCAGATGCTTTTATCAATTCATCGAGTGCTGAACAGGTTCAATCAAATTCTCCAATTGAAAGCCAAACACTTTCCACTGTAACTTCCGTGCAGAATGATATGCAAATAATACAACAACAGCATACACAGCAGTTTAAACCTCAAGTGCAAAATCATCTTGAAAATCGTGAACAAGCCATGAAAGTCTTGCAAGATATTGCTGACTATTTTCAAGTGAATGAGCCGCATAGCCCTGTCAGTTATATGCTGCAAAAAACCATTAAATGGTCACAAATGCCTCTACATGAATGGTTAACTCATGTGATTAAGGATGAAAACCCTCTTGAAGCTGTACAAGAAATGTTAGGTGTTCAGCAACAAAGCAATGAATCGAATAGCGACTGGTAAAAACAATGTTTAAAGCAGAAAAAATTTTATGGGGCGAAGGATTATTTTTACGCCCACAACACTTTCAATTACAAGATGCTTATCATGAACAGCGTTTAAACCATACGGTTCGCGCAACAATACCGTTCGCTTATGGTATTCAAAGTTTAATTTTTGATGAACCACAACTCAGTACCAATACTTTGGCTTTAAATAAAGTTGAAATGATTTGGCAAGATGGCGAGATTTATCAGGCGCCTGCACAAGACTTATTACCTGAGCCTGTACTACTTGATTCATTAAATTTACGTGGTGAAATGCAAATTTATTTAGCATTACCGATCGTTCAACCGAATAAACGAAACGTCAATTTTGAAGAAAATACCCAATCAAGTCGTTATCATTCACATTTGACTGAAACTCATGATTTGTTTACAGATGCGACGGCTGCTGAAATCACTTTATTACGCCGCCGTGCAGAGTTTAAAATCTTTGAATTAGGCCAAGAACCACAGCACAATCTTGATGGTTTTCTTTACATGCCTATAGGCCGAATCAAGCGCCAAAGTTCAGGTAATTTTGTCTTAGATTATCAATTTATCCCACCAATATTACATATTAGTTCGTGTGATTCGCTGATTACTGGGCTCAAACGAACGCTCAATATTATCAAAGCTAAAATTAAAACCATTCAATCGAATAATCGTGAAAACGAACAAAAGTTAATTGAATTCCGTTCTGGTGATATCGTTTCATTTTGGTTGGTTAATGCGTTGAATACTGCACATGCGACCCTAAACCATTTGTTGCAATATCCCCTGATTCATCCTGAACGTTTGTATTTTGAATTATTACGTCTGACAGGTTCCTTGCTCACCTTCTCGACAGCTTATGAAGTAGATCAACTCCCACAGTATCAACATCATAATTTGCAAGAAAGTTTTGCTCAATTAGATGTGATTTTACGTGAGTTGCTCGATACGATTATTTCAAATCGATATATCAGTATTAACTTGAAAGAAACGCGTCAATCCTACTGGGTGGGCAGCCTTGAAAGTGACAAAATTACTCGCGATTCTCGCCTGTATTTAGCTGTTTCAAGTAGTGTGATGCCTACACATGACATTATTTCTTATGTACCGCTGCGCTTTAAAGTCGGCAACACTGTCGATGTTGAACAGCGTGTCATGGCGGCATTACCGGCTGTGCCATTGCAACATATGATGCAAGTGCCAACAGCAATTCCGGTACGTTCAGGTGTGAGTTATTTTGAAGTTGAGCCAAATAATGATTTGTATCAGCGTATGCTTGATTCTGAATCGATCTGTGTTTACATACCAGCTGGCTTCCAAGATATTTCGATTGAACTTATTGCAGTGATGAATGGTTAAGGAGCAATCATGAATATTTCAAATAATGCCCCTTCACTTTTTGACGATGGTCAAATTGGATTAGGCTCTTCAAAACCAAGTGCTGAACCTAAAATCAACAGTTCAACCAATTTAGTTGATCTACTGCATGATGGTTTTTACATCGTATTCTTACTCAAAAATCAATATGTTCCATCCAGCCCTGAAAGTTTCAGGACAAAAATTATGGATCTATTAAACCGATTTGAAAGCCAAGCCCGTAAGCTTCAATTCAGCAATGAAGATATCACGGACGCAAAATATGCCTATTGCGCTTTATTAGATGAAACCATTGTCACCCAACAAGATGCACGTTTTTTTGATTTACAAAACAATTGGATGATGAATCCACTGCAATTAAGTCTTTTTGGTTCACAGCTAGCAGGTTATCGTTTTTTTGAAAATTTAGAGCAAATTCGTTCTAAGAATAAAGATCGCTTAGCAGCACTTGAAGTTTATCATTACTGCATGCTCCTTGGTTTTCATGGTAAATACCGACTTGAATCGATTGAAATGCTCAATTCACTCGTTGCACGTGTCAGCGATGAAATTGATTATATGAAAGGTAAAAAGGCGTTTTCGCCTTTCGCGGCACTGCCGGATCAAATTAAAAATATTATTCACCGTGAATTACCATTTTTTTGGATCATTATCTTTTGGGCATTGTTTGCTGTATTAGCATTTGGTGGACTGAAATATATGTTATCCAGCCAAAATAATCAGGCGTTATCACAATATCAAAATGTCATAACTGCACCATCGGAACAGGCTTATATCACCATTCATTTACCATAAGACTTAGACACCATGGCAAACGAAAAATCGAATAACGTTAGAATTTTACAGTCGACTCAAAAGAATAATTTACCGCCTTTAGCTCATGCTGCGATTGGCTTTCTTGTTGGTGCAGCGGTCATTATTGTTGCTGGCCTGGGATATTTTTATCTAAGTTATGACGATCAGCCTGCAAATACAGAAATGACTACTTCTGCCCCAACTGAAGATAAAGCTGAAACTGAAGCAACCACTGCACCCCGTCAAAGTGAAAATGAGCAATCTTCAGCTGAAAAAGCACTGCAAAGCGTTCATGCTATGGACGAAAAAGATCAGGATAATGGTTTATATTCGAATGATTTAGCTACTGCTTTCAATCATGGCAATACGGCTAAAGTGACTCAGCCTGTTCAAGCTGTAGCGAATAACCGTTCGCCTTTTGAAATTACCCAACCGCAGCGCCCTGTTGTAGCTGCTACAACAACCGTTAAACAACATATTCCAACTACATTAGTAAAACCAAAAGCTGCGCCAACAACAGCTAAGGTGACCAAACCTACAGAGCCTTCTACGAAAGCAGCAAAAGAAGAAGAATACTTTGAAGAACCGATGGGTGGAACGCAAATTTCTGAAACCAAACGTCCGAAAGTGGTTGCTGCAACAAACACTGCTAATGCGACTGTGAGCGCTACAGTTTCCCCATGATCATCTTTTTGGTTAGTTGTTTCTTTGTCTTAGCACTGGTGACAGTGCTTTGTTTTTCTTATGAACTCAGAGTTAAAGTTCAGGATTTTTTCTTTCAAATCATTCCACAAAGTAAAAAAAGAATTCAGCACGCCAAAAATTTTGCTTATGAACTGAACTATGCAGCAGCACCACAACAAATTCAATCACACTGGCATTTACAACAATGGTGGATTTTATTTGCAGGCTTCTTACTGTTTGCCAGTATTTTATTATTTGCTTTTACTCGCCCGATTACTGCAAGTAAAGTGGAAGCTGATTATTTGCGTAAAGTTGACCCACAAATTTACGCCATGCTTGATGGACAGGTTTTAGATGCGCCTCCTGAGGTTGAAGAATATCTTGTTCAAGAAGCGATCGCTGAAGAAGCAGCAATGATTGAGCAGCCATCTGTTATGGCTTCTAGCTTTAACCCAGAAGTTCAAGATATCCATACGCACACATACTCAACAGATGTACCTTCAGCAGACCGTAAATGGCATAAAATGAACCCTCGTTATAAGCAGCGCTTATTAATGGTGTTTAAAATCATGCGTGAACAACATGGCTATGAAATGGTTTTACTCGAAGGTTATCGTAGTCCAGAACGTCAAAATAATTTAGCCACCAATAAAAATACCACTCGTGCCCGTGGCTTCCAAAGTTATCATCAGTTTGGTTTAGCAGCTGATGTTGCATTTAAACGCAATGGCAAAGTGGTCATTACTGAACGAGACCCTTGGGCTATGCGTGGTTATCAACTTTATGGTCAAGCCGCTGAGTCTGTTGGTTTAACATGGGGCGGACGCTGGAAATCTATTCAAGATTATGGTCATACAGAATATCGTATGCCAGGCCTGAAAAAAACTGCAGAGATGGCCGCACTACTGACCTCAGAAGGTCAGCTTCAAGCCAATAACATTTCGATTGAGTAATATTTCGATGTTTTGCCTTCAAAATATAATTGAAGGCACACCGTATTAATTTAAATAATTTTGTATTTGCTCTAAAACGTCAGTTGTTTTTTCTGCATGTAACCAATGGCCTGCACCTTCTATTTCTACAATTTTTGCATGTGGAAATTGGTGTTCTATCGCATTGATATGTTCTGCTTTTGAAATATAAGGTGACTGTCCACCTTTGAGGTACAATGCAGGCTGTTGCCAAATATTTCCGATATTTTCCCAACCAATAATTTGGTCATACTGTTTATACAACGCATCTACATTAAACAACCATTGTCCTTTACTAAACGATTTGAGTAGAAACTGTATCACCATATCTGAATGAATATACTCACGCATAATTTCAACCGCTTGTTGTCTAGATTGAATTTGCGCATTTTGTACAGCGATCAAAGCTTTAAATATTTCATCATGATGACGTTCTTGATATGCAAAGGGCGCGATATCCAATACAACAAGTTGCTCTACCCGCTCTGAAATTAAAGCCAATTGCATTGCGACCTTGCCACCCATGGAATGGCCAATCACTGAAAACTTATCGATGCCAATCGCATCTAATGTTTCGAGTACATCGTTTGCCATCTCACGATAATTCATTTCTGTACTTTGAGGTGATTTACCATGGTTTCGTAAATCAAGCTGAATGACAGAATATGAATTTTGAAAAGCTCTGGCAAGCATCCCTAAGTTACTGAGGCTTCCAAATAAACCGTGAATAAAGACAAGTGGGTGTGTTTCGCCTTCTAATTTTTGATGATATTCGTAATTTAGGATCATTTTTGAATACTTTGCTATGTTGATATTATGATGCCTAGTTGAATGAATGAAATCAAATGACAGTTAAAAAATTATTAGTCTTACTTAGGCTATTTGTAGGTGGCAATTAATTAAATTGCTTAGGCTATTTTATAAAATGAAATAGCCAACCGCATTCGACCTAAAGGTTCTTTGTCTTTAATTTGCAGATTTAAAGTAATTAAAAGGAATTTTTAAATAGCGGATACCATTCCCTTCTGGTTTTGGAAATTTACCTGTATCCATATTAATTTGTATGGCAGGTAAAATCAGTTTGGGCATAGCCAAATTTGCATCACGCTGAGTTCGCATTGTGACAAAATCTTCTTTTTTCGTACCAACGTGGATATGAATATTCTGCTGTTTTTGCGCATGCACACTGCTTTCGCAGCAGTATTTTGACCGGTTTTCTGGTAAATAGTCATGACATAAAAACACGCGCATTTCAGGTGCTAACTGATAAATCTTTTGTACAGAGTCGAATAATTCTGCCGCACTACCCTTGGGAAAATCATAGCGTGCTGTGCCATAATCAGGCATAAATAAGGTATCACCGACAAACACAGCATCACCAACAACAACATAGCTCAGACAAGCAGGTGTATGTCCAGGCGTTGGAATGTTATAGGCATTTAACTCACCGATTTTAAATGCCTCATGATCTGCAAATAAATAATCAAAAGACTGATGTGAATTAAAATATTTCATATCAAAATTATAAATGGCGCTGAATGTTTCCTGCACAATCTTGATGTTATGGCTCATCGCAATTTTACCACCAAGAACTTGTTTTAAATATTGAGAAGCGGTTAAGTGATCTGCGTGCACATGCGTTTCTAAAATCTATTATATACTTAGGCTATTTTATTGAAGTAACCAACTGCCGCCAGTCTAAATATTCATTCTGACATGCCTTTCCTGATTGAAAAATTCAACGTTTCAAGAGTGTTTGATTAATTTATTTAGAAATAATTTATAAACTTGAAAAATCACGAAATATATCCTCGGAGATTTTTCAATAAAGGCTGTTTATTATGAAGTTAATTGAAATAATAAATAATTTATAGATCAATACTAATATCGCTGAGTGCATCGCTCACCCACGTTAAAGCATCTGAGCCCAATTCTATAATATTCGAACCAATTTCAGCTAAGTCAGTCAAATCTACAGAAGACAACGGATCAGATGATGTACTATTTTTTTGCTGTTCTTGTTCAACTTGCGGCTCAATGGCTTGATCAAGATGAGTTTGCATGTTGTTGTAATTTATAGTCGTTATTTTGCATAGGTTCATCCTGTTATTTTGTTTTATATTATATTCAGTTGATATTAATTTGGCTCAAACTCTTTAAGCACCTTATCTACAAACCACCACGGTAAACGCTGAATACCTGAATTCATCTTTAAAATTTCAGCTTGTTCAATTTCCGCAATGAAAGAAGCATGCTGTCCATCGGCAGAGTTATCAAATAAATAACTACGATCCGTTGCTTCTACCGCCTGCATTAACAAATCCATACTTCGATAATAACGTTCGCGAATTTTTTGTTCTGGCACTCCGTGTCCACCCGTTTTCACTCGGTACTGAACACGTGAAATATTGATAACAGGATCAATAGTGGAAACATAATACAGATAGGTTTTAAAGCCTTTTCTTTTTGCTTCGCGTAGAAACTCCACCTTTGAAATATGGGACATCACCGTTTCAAAGGTAAAACTAATTTTTAGTTCTAAAAACTGCAAACGAATGTAATCGATAATTCTTGCACAAAGATATGAGTCAATCTGGTCTGGATGAAACTCAATTTTCCACGGATCTAATATCTGAGGTTTACGTGCTAATAGAGGGATAAATTCTCCATTCGCGGGACGTTTTTTCGTATATAGAAAGTCAATTAATTCTTCTGATTTTAAAGCGGGATGGTAATCCAACAAATTGAGCCTGTGTGAATGTTTCAGTTGAGCTTCGAGTTCATCCGCATTTAAATATGCCCCAATATGATGGGGCAATAAATATTCTTTAACTGTGCTTTTACCTGAACCATTTGGACCCGCGAACATTCTAATGCGAGGTTGTGGAGGCATGTATTAAACAATTTCCTCTGTTTTCTTTTTTCGTTTTAAAATTTTTGGTAGATCATCCACTTGTACAAAGTCGGCTGAAACATCTTTTAATTGTACTTCTTGACCATTTTGCAGACGTTGAACCAGTTGTAAACCTTTTACATAAACCACAGTGGATGATGCACTTGCTTGTTCAAAAGCATGGCGAAATGCATTGATAGCAAGGCTCGGGATCATATCATCCTCATATTGGCTTGCTTTCATTACTGAAGTATAAGCTGTCATGTAAACAACTCCTCAAACATCAAAAATAATGTGTTCAATTATCTTATCATACTTGCAATATTTGTCTATTTATCCATCACTCATACCGAGAGTGAAATAATAAAAATACAAAGTGATTTAATCATTTGACTGTATTCCTCGAACCAAACTGCACATATGAGTCAATGTATGAGGATGCCACATCATGAATAATTTAAATTTTATCCAAATTCGATTTATAATCTGATTAAGCATTTAATTTTTCACAAAAAAATAGCCACTTATTCAGTGGCCAAAAGAGAACGACATCAACAAGTTGATGTATTAGTACTGACCTATGCAACAGGACCAGGGATGTTTGTTGCATATAAATCGTTCTAACCTGATCATAATAATGTGATGAGCTTATCATTTTAAGCACATTTCATATCATTTCCTGACAATCTAAATTTTCAACTTCTAAGATTATTAGAAACTGCACCTATAGTGAATAATGTTGTAATAATTTTGAAATATTAGACCATTTCGAATTATGAAAAATAGAACAAAATGAAAAAAAGTTTGACGAGAGCCCAAAAGTTTTAGAAGAGAAATTTAAACCTAATTTATTTTGTAGGACTCGAACAAAATGCACTTTCGTTTAAGCCAGATGACTGCATACTCTGTTGCTGTTGTTGTAAATAATGTTGTGAAGCCACTTGCATTAGATTGGCCATTTCAAGAGCTGAGTTTTGCTGAGATATTTCTAAAATCTGACGATATGCATTCAATCTTAAACAAAAAGCTTGAGTTTGCTGCTGACCCGTTGCTGTAGATGCAGGGTCATCTAAAATAGCTTTGGTTGAATTAATTTGCTCAGTATATGCTTTTATCTGAGCATTATATTCAGCTTGAGTCAGTTGTGGAGTAACCGCTTCATTCACATTTGCATATGCTACAGAAGCAGTAAACACAGAGAAAATAAGGACATAAAGTTTATACATCAACGGAGAATGCATAAATTAAGCCTCATCACCTTCTTTCCAGACATCTTCATAATCATCAGCATCTATCATAAAACGATAGCCTACATCCAAAGCTAAATACGGTAGCACTTCAGGCACGACATCTTGCAGTTTACGCACAGTCATTGTTTCAAAGTTATCTGCGCCTTCAAGCTCGCCACCATAAATATACCAACTGACATTTTCATCACCTTCTGCAGGCTTACGAATACCAACTATTGGATCTTTATTTAAGGTATGGACAGCCACAGCAATTACATCATCGCCCTGCACTTCTACATATGCAGAACCCACTTCTTCACATAAAAGTTTTTGTTCTGCAATCAACTCTGCCAAAGGTGATGAATTTTGCGTATGTTTTGCCATGTTTGTTCTCAGGCCATATAGGTTTCGGGCATTCTACCGTGAATTACACGTATATAGATAAATTTTTTCCGTGCGAAAGCATTCGTGCCTTGTTTTATTAATTCATTTATAGCAAAAGACTCAATGCAGTAGATTCCATGCAAAGATATAAACAGGAATAAAGGAGACTTAATTCAAGACATATACCGTTCAAACACAGAAATAGACGAATAAAAAATAGAATCAGTATGCAAACAGCAAGCTTCTTTACCACCACAGATTTAACTTTTGCCAATACCTGTACAAATTTGGACAAATACCCAATTTTCCAAACTTGCATGATTTATGAAAGAAATCGTCAATGCCTTGCACGCTTTATACATTTAAAACACTGACTAGAAAATACACAAGATGGTTAAAACGCTTATATATAGGTCTATAAAGTATGACTTAGCTACGCAATAAATGTTCATCATATCTAAAGCTGCCTACTTATAAGGAAATGCTCCCACAGAAAATTCAATTCACTGAGGCAAACAAAATATCTAGGTTGAGCCCTATCATTTATGAAAACATTTCATTGGTTTGGAAATATGCTGTATCAATCATAAAAAAATAAACTATCTTTTAATTTTTATATACTTAGCATACAGACTTGCTTTATTCTTTTAAATAACTCGCTTGAAAGCTGAGAGCAATTTAGATTCCTTTACGCGTGAAATAAGTTAAACCTTAGAATTTTTTAAGTCGCTGTATAAATACCATCTTTACGACTATGCATGCGTAGGCTGTTCAACTGACGACCTATAAGGCGGATACACAAATCAGCACACCTTTTAGATCATTCGCACTGGTTATTGCTAAACGTACGCACCACGATAAAGCAAGTTTACACAAAAGATATCAACAGTTTTAGCCAATTGGGTTTAAAATGATGTACTACAATATAATGATAAAAATGTAATCTTTTAACATTGCCAATTCTCTGCAAAATTCGCATTATATAGCCCATTCTCGGCACATGCTTTTCACGTCAATTCAAAGAAATTATAAAAAAAATGTGGAATTTTATGCCATAATGAGCAAACTTTGCAGGTATCTTGCAAAGTAAATTTGCAACTTTTTATTGGAGCAAGCTGAATGAGCTCGACCATTTTGGTCATTCATGGACCGAATCTCAACTTACTGGGAAAACGTGAACCCGAAGTTTATGGCTATCTGACACTTGAAGATATCAACCAAAAACTGATTTCACAGGCTCAAAACGCTTCCATTTCTCTCGACACTTTCCAAAGTAATTGGGAAGGCGCTGTCGTCGACCGAATTCATCAAGCGCAACAAGAAGGCGTTCAATTCATCATTATTAACCCAGCAGCCCTAACACATACTTCGGTTGCTGTGCGTGATGCCCTTCTTGGTGTAGCCATTCCGTTTATAGAAGTACATCTATCAAATGTCCACGCTCGCGAAGCATTTAGACATCACTCCTATCTATCTGATAAAGCCGTTGGCGTTATTTGTGGTTTAGGTGCAAAAGGCTATGCCGCAGCACTAGACTTCGCCATCGAAAAAATTCAACCAACTTCTCAATCTTAATTAGGAATACTGTTCATGGATATCCGTAAAATCAAGAAACTCATCGATTTGATGATTGAATCTGACTTACAGGCGATTGAAGTTAAAGAAGGCGATCAATCGATTGCTCTAACTCGTCGCAATCCAGTAGTTGCTGCCGCTGCGCCTGCTATGGCTGCACCTGCCGCTGCGCCTGCTGCACCTCGTTCACCACGTGGTGCTGTTGAGCCGTCTCCTATGGTTGGTGTGTTCTATGCTGCGCCAAATCCAGGTGAAGCACCATTTGTGAAAGTTGGTCAAACTGTATCTGCTGGTGAAACACTCGGTATTATCGAAGCAATGAAAATCATGAACCCAATTGAAGCAACTCAAAGCGGTGTGATTGAAGAAATTTTGGTTAAAAATGGCGAAGTGATCCAATTCGGTCAACCATTATTCCGCTATCGCGCTTAAGACCACGGGGAATCACAATGTTGCAAAAAGTTTTAATTGCAAACCGTGGTGAGATTGCGCTCCGCATCACCCGCGCTTGCAAAACTTTAGGAATTAAAACCGTAGGGATTTATTCCGATGCCGACAAAGACCTAATGCATTTACGCTTCTGTGACGAAGCAGTGTGTATTGGACCAGGTGCCAGCAGCGAAAGTTATCTTAATATCCCTGCGATTATTACAGCGGCTGAAATCACCGGTGCAGATGCCATCCATCCAGGTTATGGTTTCTTATCTGAAAACGCTGAGTTTGCTGAAATTGTAGAAAACTCAGGTTTTATCTTTATCGGCCCGCGTCCTGAACACATTCGCTTAATGGGGAACAAAGTTTCTGCCATTATTGCGATGAAAAAAGCCGGCGTACCGACTGTTCCGGGTTGTGACCATGCTGTAACGATTCACAATGCATTGGCAGAAGCCAAAGAAATTGGCTTCCCATTGATCGTAAAAGCTGCTTCTGGTGGTGGTGGTCGTGGTATGCGTATCGTTGAACGTGTGGACACACTACTCGAATCTGTACAAGCTGCTCAGCGTGATGCGGAAATGTGGTTTGGTGACGATACCGTTTATATGGAACGTTTCCTTCAAAAGCCACGCCATGTCGAAGTGCAAGTTCTTGCAGATGGTAATGGCCATGCAATTCACCTTTATGATCGTGACTGTTCATTGCAACGTCGCCATCAAAAAGTGCTTGAAGAAGCGCCTGCACCGGGTTTACCTGAAGAAGCACGTGCGCATATTCTTGAAGCATGTGTAAATGCTTGTAAATTAATGCAATACCGTGGTGCTGGTACATTTGAGTTCTTATTTGAAGAAGGTGAATTCTTCTTTATTGAAATGAATACTCGTGTACAAGTAGAACATCCTGTTACTGAGCAAGTAACTGGTGTGGATATTATCGAGCAACAATTACGCATTGCTGCTGGCTTAGGTTTGGATCTTCAACAAGAAGATATTCAACTTAAAGGTCATGCGATTGAATGTCGTATTAATGCAGAAGATCCATCTACATTTATGCCTTCACCGGGCAAAATCGATCATTTCTATGCACCGGGCGGCGCAGGTATCCGACTAGATTCTCATATCTATCAAGGATATAGTATCCCGCCATACTATGATTCAATGATTGCAAAACTCATTGCGCATGGTAAAGATCGTGAAACCTCTATTGCGCGCATGAAACAAGCTCTAGAAGAGATTATCTTAACTGGCGTGAAAACCAATATTCCGCTACATAAAGATTTGATTCTTCAAGATAAAAATTTCTGCGAACAAGCTATGGATATTCACTATCTTGAAAAGCATTTATTGAAGAAAGTCGAAGGACATGAAGATAAATAAATCTTCAGCGTCAAAAAAACCACTCAAATGAGTGGTTTTTTATTTTCATAAGAAAGATCTATAGTCATGCTTAAGGCAAAACTCGACGCAATGTCGCAAAACACTGCTGAGCCTGATCATTGGCACAGAAATTAATAACCGATGGACTTTTCCACTTTACAAAATACTGTGAAATTTCGCCGGTTTGATCTTGAATATTGCCCGAACAATCCATCTGATTATTGTCATATTTCACTTGTAAAATCAGTGCTGGAATTTGCACATTCGGATCTTGCGCAGGTTGATAGTCATATACTCCAGATGACCACTCTTCACCGCTTTTGATCACAACATCATTATTGCTCTTAAAATTATAATATTCAACGCACTTTTTATTGGTCGGAATTTCCATACCCCATAAGCCGACCAATTCAGAACGTGTTGTCACCCTAAAGCTATTCACCGCTTCAACTTGATTTTTAGCCTCTGAATTTTGAGTTGTATTCTTATTATCTGCCGCCATCACCAACGAAGAACTCAACATGAGTAAAACTGTAAGATATGCTATTTTCATACATTTAATCAGTCATATAAATCATGCTCTTAAAGTAACACATTTTTTTACAAATCCGCGGTTTATCACATTTTCATAACAATCATTTTTCCTATTTATCCAAAAAATCAATCTCGGTTAACGAAACTACAAATCAGCTAAATGCCAAACAAATCACACTATTTACAATAAAATAATATAAAATCTTTTTTATCGTTTAATATACGAAAAAAACGAATTCTCCCATATTTAACCTAGGCTTACATAAGCTAATGAAACTGCATTCGAATAGTCTTGCTCCGCTTAATGCACGCCACAGCATGGCTTTTGTCATAGTCGCTGCAGTTATTCTTTGCTGCTGCTTAATCGGTATTTTCACCCGCCCATTAAGCTATTTAGCGATTTTTTGGCCTGCGAATGCAGTATTGTTAGCAATATTCTTAAGGTTCCCTAAACTGAGTAATCTGGGAGGATGGTTAGGTGCATTTACCGGTTATATGCTCGCAGATTTAGTGACGGGCAATTATTTCCAACTCACTTTATTTCTCACTTTTTCAAATTTAACCAACAGCATGGTATCGCTATTTTTTATGCGATATTTTCAGGTGAACTATCAAAACTATAATAAAGGTTTCACCTTTCTGACCATGATTGTCATCATCGCTTGTGGTGGATGCCTTGCAGGTGCTCTTTTTGCTATTTTCACTGTGCCTTATATCCCCAACACGTTTATGTCGACCGATAGATTATCGATTGATTTTGGTATGTGGTGGATTACTGAAATATTAAATGCGCTGATTATATTACCGCTTATTCTGTCTTTTCCTAAACTGGCCGATCTTAAACTTTATTTCAAAGATCGACGTCATCAAAGCTTTCAGATCAATAAAATATTTCCGGCAATTGCAGTTATCTTCTGTGTATTTTTAACAGCTGTTTCTGCAGGTCCAGGGGCAATTCTCTACCCTTTAGCGGCTCTAATTTGGGCAGCATTAACCTATCGCTTATTTACCTTATCCCTAATTAATGCCGTGGTAATTTTAGCGACCTATTACAATTTAAATGCGTTCTACTTACACGATTCTTCATTAGCCTATTTATCGACAGCAATTTCAGTTCGTATTGGCCTAGCCATGCTGATTCTCTCGCCGTTGATTCTTTGTATTATTAGCCGAAATCGGCACGAACTATATAAAGAGGTTTTATACCTTGCAAATCATGATAGTTTAACGCATGCGATGAATCGTCGATATTTTTTCGAGCAAGGTGAGCTTTACCTACAAAACCAAATTCAGCTTAACTTTTCCATTATCATGATGGATATTGATCATTTTAAAAAATTAAATGATCAATATGGGCATTATGTCGGTGACCAAGTTTTACAAGAATTTTCGAGTATTGTGCGTAAGAATTTACGTGAAACTGATTTATTTGCACGAATTGGGGGAGAAGAGTTTAGTGTATTACTCACGAACATTGCTGCAACTGAAGCTCAAGGTATTGCTGAACGCATCCGAAAAGTCTTTGAAACTACACCTATCATCATTGATGAACAAAATACGATTTATATTACGGTGAGTATTGGTCTGATTCATCAGTCTTTGCCCAATGCTCCAAGTTTGCAAAGTATGATAAATCAAGCCGATCAGGCCTTATATCAAGCCAAAGAGCTCGGCCGTAATCAGTTGATTTTAGTTCATTGAGACTTATCAAAATACTGAATTGTTTTAAGTTGGCTTTTGGATCGTTTTAGGCAAGCCCACGACCAAAAACATGGCAGGTATAACCGCCAGTCCTGCGATCATAAAAATAACGGGTCCCGAAAGCATGTCCCAATATCGACCTGCTAAAATACTGCCACTCGCAACACCTAAGCCCCACATGGTACTGTATAGCGCTTGACCACGCCCTTGTTGACTTGCGGTAAAATTTTGAAAAATGATTCGCATAGCGATTAAGTGGAATAATCCAAAACTAAAGGCATGAATCGTTTGCGCAGCAAATTGAGTGATAAACACCGTCGGATATAAGCCTACAATCACCCATCGCATCCCTGTTAGCCCCAAACAAATGAGCACTAAGTTACGCCAAGAATATCGATTAAAAAAGACATTGGCATAGGCAAACATAATGATTTCCGCAATGACTCCGACAGACCATAAAAAACCGATTTGGCTCGTCGAAAAATCAGCCTGCATAAGGTAATTGCTATAAAAACTATAAAACGGTGCATGCGAAAAGAGCAGAAAAAATTCAATGATAAAAAAACTCGCTACAACTGGTCGTTTTAAGATAGGCCAAAGTGGTTCAAGTTTTTTCTGTGAAGATGGTGCAGTAGCGGGCTCTTTAATCGTAAATGACCAAATAAATGCGAGAAATGCAATGCATAACAACATGATAGGCAGCATTGAAACAGGTATTATTTCTAGCAAAGCCCCTATTCCAAATACCCCAACAATGAAGCCAACTGATCCCCATTTTCTGACTTTTCCATAAAGTTCTGCACGCCGCTCAGCTAACCAAAATAAAGTTACTCCTTCAAACTGAGCCAATATAGCATTTTGAAAGAAACTAAAAACCAGCATGAGTAATGCAACAGACTGAAAACTGTTGGGAATTATAAAAATCAGAAACCAAATACAGGCTTCCATCCATGTTGCTATTCGGACTAAAAGCATGCGCTTGCCGGATTTATCTGCAATCCAACCCCAAATAAATGGGGCAAAAAAACGTGTCACAATTGCAATCGAAGATAAAACCCCTATTTCTTGATAATTAAACCCTTGATCCTCTAGATACAAACTCCAATACGGCATGAATGTACCCACTATTGAATAATAGAAAAAGTAGAATCCACCTAGTTTTGTTTGGATTGGAATTGATTGCATTTGGTTATATTCACTTGTATTTTCAAACACTTAAAAATTTTAATGGTTGTATAAGATTGCAGTCATTTGGCTATATTTGTAGGGTAATCCCCCCTAAAAATAAAAGGATCTAAAAGTAGAATTTTCTCTTAAGATACGAGCAGGAGAGGTGGTCCCACTTGTTTGAACAACTAAAAGCGTATTTATAAGTGATATTCCGCTCTAGTTAAGCCACCTTGTTTTGTTGGGGTAGCTGATCATAGTAAAACTCATTTGGTGTCATTTTGTCTAGACTCGAATGA
>NZ_VPAK01000062.1:0-3519 GCF_013419295.1 Acinetobacter sp. YH12094 | reverse complement strand
GTAAATTTTCAGCGTTGCTGGCTCCCCGTCAGCCGGATTGGGTTGCATCGCAGGGGTGTCGAAAGAGTCAACTGCGGTCCAAAGCTGTTGGACTTGGGTGAAAAGGGCGTTTATTCTTCCTATACGTCGATCGATTGAATGAAGGACATATACAATCATTTCTCCGACATTTGGTTATGGAGCGAAAAGTTTCAATATCTTATCAAAACCAGGCAATCAATGCGATTAAGTTTTATTACGAACGTGTTTTGGGTGGACAACGGAAAACATATTTCATCGAAAGACCAAAAAAAGAAAAAACACTTCCTGTTGTGATGAGTGAAGAAGAAACCATTCGGGTACTACGCGCTATTGAAAACGTGAAACACAAGGCTATTCTGATGACTATTTATTCGGCAGGTTTGCGCATTTCTGAATGTATAAACCTGAAAATAAAAGACATTGACTCCAAGCGCATGCAAATTCGTATAGAACAGTCAAAAGGAAAAAGAGATCGTTATACCATTTTATCTGAGAAAACATTAATTATTTTAAGAACATACTTTATGGAATATAAACCAAAAGATTATTTATTTGAAGGTCAAAAAGGTGGCGCATACTCAAGCCGAAGTATTCAAAACATTTTTAAAGCAGCTGTTTTAAAAGCAAAGATTCAAAAGGAAGTTACTGTACATACCTTACGACATAGCTTTGCAACGCATTTGCTTGAGAATGGTACGAGTTTACGTTATATTCAATCGTTGTTAGGTCATTCAAGCAGTAAAACAACTGAGGTTTATACACATATTACCACCAAGGGAATGGAACAATTAAAAAGTCCGATGGATTTGTTAGATATATAGAAAGGATTTGTATATTTGAGCAAAACTTAACAAAAAGCACTATGAATATAAATCCTTTTGAGAGAGTAGAAACGAACGGTAAACGGTTGAAAACGGATTTGTCACTGATAATGAAAGGTTTAGCAAAATAAGATATAGTGGATATATACGCCATTTGGCGTATAGCCACTTGTTATGTGCCATTTTTGAATGACAATGCGAATAGATACAGACAAACAAATGAATTTACTTAGTGATAAGAACGTTGCAATAATTGGTGGTGGACCCGTTGGACTGACTATGGCAAAATTATTACAGCAAAACGGCATAGACGTTTCAGTTTACGAAAGAGACAACGACCGAGAGGCAAGAATTTTTGGTGGAACCCTTGACCTACACAAAGGTTCAGGTCAGGAAGCAATGAAAAAAGCGGGATTGTTACAAACTTATTATGACTTAGCCTTACCAATGGGTGTAAATATTGCTGATGAAAAAGGCAATATTTTATCCACAAAAAATGTAAAGCCCGAAAATCGATTTGACAATCCTGAAATAAACAGAAATGACTTAAGGGCTATCTTGTTGAATAGTTTAGAAAACGACACGGTTATTTGGGATAGAAAACTTGTTATGCTTGAACCTGGTAAGAAGAAGTGGACACTAACTTTTGAGAATAAACCGAGTGAAACAGCAGATTTGGTTATTCTTGCCAATGGTGGAATGTCGAAAATAAGGAGCTTTGTTACCGACACGCAAGTTGAAGAAACCGGTACTTTCAACATCCAAGCTGATATTCTTCAACCGGAAATAAACTGTCCCGGATTTTTTCAGCTATGCAACGGCAACCGATTAATGGCGGGACATCAGGGCATTTTATTGTTTGCCAATCCCAATAATAATGGTGCATTGTATTTAGGAATTAGTTTTAAAACGCCCGATGAATGGAAAAATAAAATTCCCTTAGATTTTCAGGACAGAAACAGCGTTGCCGATTTTTTATTGAAAAGATTTTCCAAATGGAGTGAAGTTTACAAACAATTAATACGTTCGGTATCAACATTTCAATGCTTGCCCACAAGGAAATTTCCTTTGAACAATGATTGGAAAAGTAACCGTCCATTACCCATAACAATGATTGGCGATGCTGCTCATTTGATGTCGCCTTTTGCAGGACAGGGTGTAAATACGGGATTATTGGATGCTTTGATATTGTCTGAAAACCTTACAAACGGAGAATTTACAAGTATTGAAAATGCCATCGAAAACTACGAACAACAAATGTTTGTTTATGCAAAAGATACGCAGGACGAATCGACAGAAAACGAAACCGAAATGTTTAGTCCCAATTTTTCGTTTCAAAAATTATTGAATCTATAAACAGTAAGAAAAAACGGCTACTAACAAGCAGTTTTGCAATAGTGGGGCAGAAGTGCAAAATTGAACTTGTGTGCTTCTATCAACTTTTGTACATTAGCTGCCAGTTTAAGATGGGTGCATTTGAGTATGCCCAAAGGAGCCCGCAAGTATGCGCAGGACGAAGCCAGTAGCCGCGCCGATGGTGGCGCGGGTCTATCTGCGCGTCAGCACCGACGCGCAGGACTTGGAACGCCAAGAGGCGATCACTACGGCCGCGAAGGCCGCCGGCTACTACGTCGCCGGCATCTACCGTGAGAAGGCATCCGGCGCACGCGCCGACCGGCCTGAGCTGCTGCGCATGATCGGCGACCTACAGCCCGGCGAGGTGGTCATTGCCGAGAAGATCGACCGCATCAGCCGCCTACCTTTGCCCGAGGCCGAGCGCCTGGTGGCCTCGATACAGGCCAAAGGCGCACGCCTGGCCGTCCCTGGCGTGGTCGATCTATCCGACCTGGCGGCCGAGGCCCAGGGCGTCGCCAAGATCGTGCTGGAAGCCGTGCAGATCATGCTTTTTCGCCTGGCCTTGCAGATGGCCCGCGACGACTACGAGGACAGGCGCGAACGCCAGCGCCAAGGCATTGAGTTGGCCCGCCAGGCCGGGCGGTACAAGGGCCGCCGTGCTGATCCGAAGCGCCGCGCCCAAGTTGTCGCGCTGCGCAAGTCCGGCTACAGCATCAACAAGACCGCCGAGCTGGCCGGGTACAGTGCGGCCCAGGTGAAACGGATATGGGCCGAGGTCAGCCAGGCCGAAGCGAAGCAGCACGGCGCGTTCGTGGAGGACGCATTGACGGAAGCCGATGCCCTGGCCGCTGTCGGCCAGGATGAGCGCCAGGAGGAAAGGGCATGAAGAAGCCGAACCAAGACGACGAGCCGTTTTTCATCACCGAGGAGATTGCGGCCGAAATGATCGCCGGCGGCTATGAGTTCGAGCTGCCGCCCATTCCTTGCACCATCCGCCTACGCGACGTGCTGGAGCGCATGACCGATGCTGAGCTAGCATTGCAGCCGGGCGAGATCGCCGACCAGGAGCGTGAACGCTGCCGGCGCAAGCCGTGTTCAACCTCATGATCTGGTCATGGTATTTTTCATGGCACTGAGCCTGATAGTTCTTGCAAATTGTTGTCACTAAAGGGTTTTGTGTGCTTGTTTACAATCGAGTGGGAGTGACGGGCACTGGCTGGCAATGTCTAGCAACGGCAGGCATTTCGGCTGAGGGTAAAAGAACTTTCCGCTAAGCGATAGACTGTATGTAAACACAGTATTGCAAGGACGCGGAACATGC
>NZ_VPAK01000061.1:0-3765 GCF_013419295.1 Acinetobacter sp. YH12094 | reverse complement strand
GAAGACCCTATAGTGATCAAGCAGATCCTTGATCACCTGAAGCACAAAGCCGAAACCAGCGGGACCAGGGCGTTACCCGAAAGCCGGGCGCCACCGGCTGAGCTGCTCCTGGGTCTGTTTGACTGACGAGCCTGAAGGCCAACGATACCAATCAAAATGCTGCGTTCACAGCGCCGCGGCAGGGATCCGCCGTGCTGGTTGTCGGAAAAGGAGCCGCTAGTGGGAAAGAGGAGGGTAAATTTTCAGCGTTGCTGGCTCCCCGTCAGCCGGATTGGGTTGCATCGCAGGGGTGTCGAAAGAGTCAACTGCGGTCCAAAGCTGTTGGACTTGGGTGAAAAGGGCGTTTATTCTTCCTATACGTTGTTCAGAATAACATTGTTCCGCCAACAATCAATTCGGTAGATATTGAACCTGAATATAGGGATATATTTAACTTGACGTTACACCAATCACAACAACGGCAAGTGAATTACGCAATGAGTAATACTTTTGGTTTTGGCGGACACATTGCCACAAGTATTTTTAAAAAATATGCTGAATAGAGAGTAGGTGCTAACTTCGGTTTGCTCGTGTTGGCGCTAAATCGAAAGTTCAAGTATCCCAACATGTTCCTTCGTATAGAAGTTAAAAGTTGGCAATTATCGTAGAACAACCTACAGACAACACCAATATGTAACCGATAAATAATTACAAAATATGACCGACAGAGTAAACATCATCAATAACTACATCGATGGATACAACCAATTTGATATCAAAAAAATGGTTGCAGACCTTGACGATAATATTGTTTTTGAAAACATTCAAAATAATGATATAAGTTTATCGCTGAAAGGGTTAACAGCGTTTAAACAACAGGCAGAAACAGCAAAAACATACTTTGCAAAGAGAACACAGACAGTTAAATCGTTTAGGCATTTTGACAACAGCACTGAAATAGAAATTGATTATACAGCAATTTTAGCAATTGACTTTCCGAACGGCTTAAAAAAAGGGCAAAAGCTAAAGTTATCAGGAAAATCCGTGTTTGAATTTAAAAAAAACAAAGTGATTAAATTGACAGACATTAGTTGACATTAAAACCAGCGAACAAGAATATGACTTTACTAAAACATAAAAAAATTACAATAATTGGTGCCGGGCCTGTTGGATTAACAATGGCGAGATTGTTACAGCAAAACGGCGTGGACATTACAGTTTACGAGAGAGACAAAGACCAAGATGCAAGGATTTTTGGTGGGACACTTGATCTGCACAGGGATTCGGGACAGGAAGCAATGAAAAGAGCGGGATTGTTACAAACTTATTATGACTTAGCTTTACCAATGGGTGTAAATATTGTTGATGAAAAGGGCAATATTTTAACCACAAAAAATGTAAGACCCGAAAATCGTTTTGACAATCCTGAAATAAACAGAAATGACTTAAGGACTATCCTATTAAATAGTTTACAAAATGATACCGTCATTTGGGATAGAAAACTTGTTACCCTTGAACCTGATAAGGAGAAGTGGATACTAACTTTTGAGGATAAATCGAGTGAAACAGCAGATCTGGTTATTATTGCCAATGGTGGAATGTCTAAAGTAAGAAAATTTGTTACCGACACGGAAGTTGAAGAAACAGGTACTTTCAATATACAAGCCGATATTCATCAACCGGAGGTGAACTGTCCTGGATTTTTTCAGCTTTGCAATGGAAACCGGCTAATGGCTGCTCATCAAGGTAATTTATTATTTGCGAATCCTAATAATAATGGTGCATTGCATTTTGGAATAAGTTTTAAAACACCTGATGAATGGAAAAGCAAAACGCGGGTAGATTTTCAAGACAGAAATAGTGTCGTTGATTTTCTCCTGAAAAAATTTTCCGATTGGGACGAACGCTACAAAGAACTGATTCGTTTGACATCATCTTTTGTAGGGTTAGCGACACGAATATTTCCCTTAGATAAGTCTTGGAAAAGTAAGCGTCCATTACCCATAACGATGATTGGAGATGCTGCTCATTTGATGCCTCCTTTTGCAGGACAAGGCGTAAACAGTGGGTTGATGGATGCCTTGATATTGTCGGATAATCTGACCAATGGGAAATTTAACAGCATTGAAGAGGCTATTGAAAATTATGAACAGCAAATGTTTGCTTATGGAAGAGAAGCACAGGCAGAATCAATAATAAACGAAACGGAAATGTTCAGCCTCGACTTTTCTTTCCAAAAACTAATGAATCTATAAAACAGAAAGGCGAGGAAATGAAAGAGAAAATAGTTAAAAAAAACGGAATAAGACTTTTTACCGAAAGTTTTGGATGTGAAAAAGATCCGGCAATACTCTTGATTGCGGGAGCAACGGTATCCATGTTGTATTGGGATGCTGAATTTTGCCAGAAACTATCTGAAAAGGGATTTTTTGTTATTCGCTACGACAATAGGGACGTAGGAAAATCTACTAATTACGAACCGGGTTCAACCCCCTATGATATTGTTGACTTAACCCATGATGCTATTTCAATTTTGGACGGCTATAAAATAGTCAAAGCCAATTTTGTGGGAATTTCACTGGGCGGACTGATTTCTCAAATAGCATCAATAAAATATGCCGACAGGGTAAGTTCAATAACACTAATCTCATCAGGTCCTTGGGGCGACTCAGACCCCACAATTCCTGAAATGGATACGCGTATTTTAGATTTTCACGGAAAAGCTGAAACCGTAGATTGGACAAATGAAGACAGTGTGGCAAATTATTTAATTCAAGGTGCTGAATTGATGAGCGGCAGGAAACAATTTGACAAACAAAGAAGTGAAAAACTGATTAGAGCCGAATTTAAAAGAGCTAATAACTATATAAGTATGTTCAATCATGCGGCACTGCAAGGTGGTGAAGAATACTGGAACAGATTGAGCGAAATCAATCAACCAACCTTAATTGTACACGGAACGGACGATAAAATATGGCATTTTAAGAATTCAGCAGTTTTACTTGAAAAGATAAACGGCTCAAAACTAATAACGCTTGATGGAACCGGACACGAACTACATTTCGAAGATTGGAATAAAATTATTGATGGAATAACGCAACATACAACAAATAACAAAAGAATGAACAAATAGGGTATTATGTATTTCCAAATCAACGGTTTAGAGATTGAAGCTAATATCAATGTGTTATGACGCTCAAGCTGGTGGAGCCGCTGCGCGAGCTGTTTAAAGATGAGGTGCGCAAGATCGGTATGGAGTTAGGTCTGCCCTACGACATGGTTTACCGTCATCCCTTCCCTGGCCCTGGCTTGGGTGTGCGTATTCTTGGCGAAGTAAAAAAAGAATATGCCGACAGGTTGCGCTTGGCTGATGCCATCTTTATCGAAGAGCTGTATGCCGCTGACCTGTATCACAAAACCAGCCAAGCCTTCGCTGTATTCTTGCCAGTGAAGTCGGTTGGCGTAGTGGGCGATGCCCGCCGCTATGAGTATGTGGTGGCATTGCGCGCAGTAGAAACTATCGATTTTATGACAGCGCGCTGGGCACACTTGCCGTATGAGTTTTTAGAAACGGTTTCTAGCCGCATCATTAATGAGATTCCCGGTATTTCGCGGGTAACCTACGATGTTTCCTCAAAGCCGCCGGCAACTATTGAGTGGGAGTGACGGGCACTGGCTGGCAATGTCTAGCAACGGCAGGCATTTCGGCTGAGGGTAAAAGAACTTTCCGCTAAGCGATAGACTGTATGTAAACACAGTATTGCAAGGACGCGGAACATGCCTCAT
>NZ_VPAK01000060.1:0-3853 GCF_013419295.1 Acinetobacter sp. YH12094 | reverse complement strand
GCCTATTTAAGTGATGTGCTGAAAAGGTTGCCGACACATAAAGTGACTCAGATTGAAGAATTGCTACCACACCGCTGGAAACCTAAATCGAATTAAAAAATAGGCATGGGGTTCAGCGGACGCTTACGGTCATATTGGTAATTGAGTTTACCTAAACGGCTATCTTCTACTTGGGTCAGTAAGTAGTTTTTATCGTATTGATAATGACGTTCTGCCTGATGTTTTGGTTGTTGTATTGGGTTTGGAGTCTCTTGTTCTGGTCGAATGATTTGTGAACTGAGTAAACCAACTTCATTGTAGTTTTTAGTTTGAATCAATCCGTTTGCCAGCATGCGTACTGTTTCACGGTGTAAGTCATCTCGTTGGAATGCCACCATGTCTTGTTGGTTAAAGGCAATTCCATAGATATGCCCTGAACCATAAGTCAGATTGGTTTGAACTTGTCCATCTGGGCGGATAGTCTTGCTTAAGTTGCCCAGCTCATCGTACTCATAACGAAGTACTGCAGTTACCGGTTTCAACTTGGGTACTTTATAGTGCTGATGTTCGCGTACCAACTGCCCGAGCGGATTTCGATAAAAGTTGATTTAGCTTTCTTTGTTTGTCGCTTGGCTGAGTTGGTTATTGATATTGTATTCGAATTCTTCGGTTTGGCTATGTCGTGTTTGTAAATGGGTATAGGTTTTTGAAGCAATTGAACCATCTGCATGATAACCCAATTGGGTCAGGATATTCGGTTGTCGGATTTGGAGCAGTTGTCCATTTTCATTGTAGCTATAATGCTTTTCTTCACCATCAAAGCTTTGTTCATGGATTAGTTGTCCAAAGCAGTTAAACTTGTACGATAGGTAAAATCACCTAAGTCAAAGTAAGTAGATTGCAACATCATAAACATAAACTTGACATAGGAGAGAATGCCATTCTAAGCGAGTTTTAAAAACCCCATCATCCGCCCATTCTGCAATAGCTTTGGTTATGACCTCTGTTGCCCCATAACGAAGATATACCCACGTCCAGCCTGATCTGTAAACGTATCAGTTGTGTACTTGGTTATATTCATAAGTGCGTACATATCCATTTTTATCAATCACTTTCAGCAAGTTACCTTATGCATCATATTCATAATGTGCCAAAGGTTCTGGCTGTTCATCAACAAAGGCTACTATCACTTTAGTTTGGTCATTAAAGGCAAACTAAAGCTGTTGTTTACCACGTTTTAATTGGAAGTCGATTGATTTTAAATAATCGAATTGTTCGAATAAAATATAATTTAAAATAACTTTTTAAGACTCATACAAGCTTTTTCTTCTTTCATTGAACATGACTCTTCCAACCATTTTCTAGATAGCTCATAATTTTTTTCAAAACCAAATTTACCTTCGAAATAATATAAACCTATATTAAGTTTTGCTAAACTATCCCCATTATTTGCGGCATCATTTATTAATTTTCGACCTTCTTTATAATTTTTGTTTACACCTAAACCTAAAAAATACATAGTAGCTAAGTTAGTTTTCGCTTTAATATGCCCAAGGCTAGAAGCTTTCAAAAATAAATTGAAAGCCTTTTCATAGTCTATTTTATCTGAAGTATAGTAAACACCCAAATTAAATAAAGCCTCAGGATTATTTTTTTTAGCAGATAGCTGGTATAGCTCTAGTGCTTTATCAATATTTTTATCCACACCTTTACCTAAATCATACATTACTCCTAAATTATACTGAGCTTCATCATTCCCACTTTCAGCAGCCTTTAAATATAAATTAAAAGCCTTACTATAATCTTGTTTAACATATATACCGGCGTCATACATTTTCCCTAAATTCAAACTTGAATAATAATTCCCTTGTGATGCTGATTTATTATACCAATAAAATGCTTTCTCATAATCTACATTAGCGCCTAACCCATTAAAATACATCACACCTAAATAATATTGAGAATTACTATCTTCTGAATGACTATTAAAATAATTTAGCGCTTTATCGTAATTTAAGCTTTCACTTTGTAAAATTATATTTTGTGCTTTTTCAAAATTTAAAGTCTCAGTATTTGAATTATAGCTACAAGCATTTAATATCAAAATAAAGAAAAAAATAAAAATAAATCGTAAACCCATAATTAACCTCCTCCTAGATAGATAATCTACTTCATTTTCCTTTATTACTAATTTTAACAGGCTTATGGTACAGCTGAGTATCTGCTTTATGATGGGTAAATCCACCACCAACTTCTGTTAAAGGACTAACTCCATAACCAATTTTTTGTTTAGTATTTGAATTTTGGTGAACACGGAAACAAACAATTATTGCACAAGTTTCAGATGTATCAGCTCTACCTGTAAATCCTGAAATATCAGTATCATACCAATCAATACCAGCACCTAAACTTCCACCAGTACCAATTGTTTTACTTCTAGTTCCACTAGAACCAACAAATACTCCATTTTTTTCTTGTGCTAAATAAATACTTGATGATGCTCCATAACCTTTGATTGCACTTGAATCTCCACCAGCAGAAATTGCTATCACTGAAGGTTTAAAAGGCTTATCATTTTCTGGATAAACATACCCTGCAACACCTCTGGAAACAATAACCCTTGATGGAGTCCTAATATTATTTTCCAATTTTTTATATGCTTTATTTTTTTCATCCATATCTCTTTCCATCGCAGCCATTCTTCCCCTTGCATCAGCAATTTTTAATTTGTCTAATTCAGGCTGCAGCCAAGGTGATGAACCTTCAGGAGCTTTATAAATATCTTTTGCCATTAACCCCATCGGATCTACCCACTGATTCGGATCACTTACATAAGCTAGGTTATTAAATCCACCTTCTAGTCCTATTGGATCTTTACTTACATACCTTGCACTATGTGGCTCATAATAACGATAACGGTTGTAGTGTAAGTTTGTTTCTTTATCATAATATTGACCTTGGAATCGAAGGTTGGTTTGTTCAAGTAAGTTTTCGCTCTCATTGATCTCTAAAGCTGTGCCCCATGTATCTTGTTTAATTTCCCAAATACATTCGCCTAACTCATTACTCAATGTTTGCGGTGTGCCGACTTGGTCACAGTGATAAAATGCAACCCGCTCTAACTCAACTTTGTTCTTTCTCGTTTCAGTTTTCCATACAGGGTCTTTATAAACTGAGTACGGTTCTGTTTGGAACTTTGAGTAGTCTGGTGTTTCGATTAATTTAATAAATCCGGCATAGCCTGTTTGTAGCAAGGGTACAAAACTATTTGGCTCATAAACATAATGCTTGGTATATTGTGCTTGTTCATTACTAGATTGTTGTGACTCCCAAATCATTAGGTCACCATCCCAACCAAATAAAATCAAACTTTTATCAGTATGACTATTTTTAAATAAACGTCGTCCAAATACATCATAGCCATAAGTCGTGACTTGACCATTGTTATCACTTTGAATCAAGCGATTCAGGTTATCCCAAGTCAGTTTTAGCGTTTTACCTGCTTGGGTCGTTTCAACCACATTACCTTGTGCATCATATTTGTAGTGTTTACCTTGATATTGCGTGATCAAGTTGTTTTTCACTTGTGATGATTGTGTAGCAATCGGGTCAATCAAGTTACCTGCTGGATCAAAGCTAAAGCTTTCTGTAAGTTGCGGACCTTGGCTTTTGATCAATCGTCCAATTGGGTCATATTGATAATTGAGCTTCCCTAAACGGCTGTCGTCCACCTACGTGAGTAAGTATTTTTTTTCGTCTTGGGAATGACGTTCTGCTCGGTATTTTGAGGCTTTCTGAACTTGATCTAAGGTATGCTGTTCAGGGCGGATGAGCTGAGTGAGCCCATATCATTGTAGTTTTTAGTTTGGATAAA
>NZ_VPAK01000059.1:0-5514 GCF_013419295.1 Acinetobacter sp. YH12094 | reverse complement strand
TTCGCAAGAGATGCGATGGATGTCTGATGATTTGTAGTCATAAATTTAAGTCCCCACTTGTTTCTAAGTGGGGACTAAATTAAGGCTTATAGGATGAATTCATAAGGTGTGTTCAGCGGACGCTTACATATGACCCAATTGGACGATTGATCAAAAGCCAAAGCCCACAACATACAGAAAACTTTAGCTTTGATCCAGCAGGCAACTTGATTGATCCGATTGCAACACAATCATCACAAGTGAAAAATAACCTGATTACGCAATATCAAGGCAAACACTATAAATACGATGCACAGGGCAATGTGATTGAAACGACTCATGCAGGCAAAACGCTAAAACTGACTTGGGATAACCTGAATCGCCTGATTCAAAGTGACAATAATGGCCAAGTCACGACTTATGGCTATGATGTTTTTGGGCGACGCTTATATAAACATAGCCCGATAGAAAACAGCTTAACGTTATTTGGCTGGGATAGTGACTTAATGATTTGGGAGTCACAACAATCCAGTAATGAACAAGCGCAATATACCAAGCATTATGTTTATGAGCCGAATAGCTTTGTACCATTATTACAAACAGGCTATACAGGTTTTATCAAGCTGATCGAAACACCAGACTATTCAAGATTCCAAAATGAACCGTATTCAGTTTATAAAGATCCAGTCTGGAAAACTGAAACGAGAAAGAATAAAGCTGAGCTTGAACGTATTACTTTTTACCATTGTGACCAAGTGGGAACACCGCAAACCTTAAGTAATGAACGTGGTGAATGTGTCTGGGAGATCGTGCAGGATACGTGGGGCAATACGCAGCAAATCAGAGCCAGTGACAATTTGTTAGAACAAAGTAATATCCGTTTTCAGGGGTAATACTATGATGTTGAGACAGGCTTGCACTATAACCGTTATCGTTATTACGAGCCGTACAGTGGACGTTATGTGAGTAAAGACCCGATTGGGTTGATGGGGGGCTTAAATAATTCAGCTTATGTCAGTGATCCGAATCAGTGGGTGGATCCTATGGGACTAATTGTACATATTGTTTTTAACAAATCGAATGGAACAATTAAAGGTTCTGATTTAGATTCAAAAGAAACAATAGGTATAAATGGCGTTTTCACAGGTGGATATGCAAGTGTAGATCATATGACTCAACAAGTAACTAATTTATCACTAGATGAGTCGCAAGCTATTCCAAGAGGGAGATATTGGATAATCCCACATGAGGGTGAAGGTAAAGAGCATTGGTACAAGCTTTATGCAGTCGATATGCATACAGATGATTTTACTTATGATTTTAATAACAAGAAAATGAGAGGCTATTTTAGACTTCATCCAGGAACTTATAGTACAGGCTGTGTGACTATTCCCTCTTCAATGGGAGCAAAAAATGGAAATGTGAAGTGGGATAAATTATCTAGTTTTATACAAAAAACGAACAAGCATAAAGCGCTTGTTTTTAAAGGAGGGGATTTAGAAAGCAAAAGGAAATTTGGACACAAGCCAGATTTTGTTGACCTTTATGGAATATTGGATGTTGAGTAATGAAAAAATTTTTTATAACTGTTATTTTTTGCTGCACTATTTTATTTATATATTTAATTGGTAGTGGGTATTTTATCGATAAAGAGTGTGAAATTTCTATTGAAAAATTCAAAGTTCAAAGTAAAATATTGAATATTAGTGAAAAATCAATAAAAGTGTTTGAAGATACAGGGTATAATTTTGTATGTGAAGATTCTGATGATTTTATGTATAAAATTAATAGACTACCGTATAAAGTAGATGATGAAACATTTACTGAATTAATAGCAGTGGTTGTAATGAATTTTTATTATAATAGACCTGAATTTTCAATTATTCTTGATAATTTAAGTACAGTGCAAAAGTCAGAAGTTGAAAAAAAAATAGAAGAATTTATGAAAAATAGCACTTATATGAAAACCAAAAGTTTGGAAGATCTAGAGAAACTAAGCTACATAAAAGCTATTTTACAAGGTAATTAGTAAGTAATGACTTTGTTGCACAAAGATTTAAAAAGTAAAACTCCCTTAAGCAACTCAAATTTAAGTGACAACTCGGGTATGTGATCTGCCTAAGTCTGTAAATTTATTTAAAATGGCTATACGGGCATGTACTTCATTGACTTGGCTTTGAAAGTTCTTAGCACTGAGTTTATCGCCTAATAATTTAATGCAGTACATCTTAGTTTCAACCAAACTTCGCCGATGATAGCCTGACCATTTTTTCCAAAGCGATCTACCTAGCTGTTTGACTGTTTTTAATAACTCGTTCCGCGCTACTGACTTCGCTTGCTGATCTTTCCACGGCTTTGCATTCTTCCTAGGTGGAATGATCGCATGTGCATCTCGATCTAAAATGACTTGTCTGCATTGAAAGCAGCCCTGCAGGCAAAACATTAAAACTGACATGAGATAACCTGAATAGATTGATTTGCAGTGATCATCAGGGTCAGGTGACTGAATATGGTTATGATGTATTTGGACGACGCGTATTTAAGAAAAACCAAAATGCGCAAACCCTGACTATATTTGGCTGGGATGGTGACTTGATGATTTGGGAGTCACAGCAATCTAATAAATTAGACGAAAACTACACTAAGCATTATGTCTATGAACCACAGAGTTTTGTACTACTACTGCAAACAAGCTATACAGGGTTTATCAAGCTTTTAGAAACGCCTGACTATGCCCAATTTCAGCATCAGGATTATTCGGTTTATAAAGATCCGATTTGGAAAACAGAAACCCGAAAGAATAAAGCTGAGTTGGAACGAGTTGCTTTTTATCACTGTGACCAAGTGGGTACGCCACAAAAATTGACTAATGAGTTAGGTGAGTGTGTTTGGGAAATAAAACAGGATGCATGGGGTGAAGCTATAGAAATAAAAGCCACTAATGCATTGCTTGAAGACACTAATATTCGTTTCCAAGGCCAATATTACGATGACGAAACTGGCTTACATTATAACCGTTACCGTTATTATGAGCCGTATAGTGCAAGATATGTAAGTAAAGACCCGATTGGATTGTTTGGTGGGTTGAATAACTCTTCGTATGTGAGTGATCCGAATCAGTGGGTTGATCCGATGGGGTTAACTGAATGGACTGGTTCAAGTTATCAAGTTAGTGTTCTTGCCGGAACAGGAATTAAATATGATTTAAGATCCCAATGCCTAAATAATGAAAGAGGTGTCGCATCAATAGTTGTTGGTGGTGGCTCATATGGGCGGGGGGGCACTTTAGGAGCGGCAGGAAGTAGATCAGTAACTTTTCATGACCCATATGATGGTGTTTATAAAGACGCATTGAATGGTGGGTGGGGAGATGTAAGTGCTAGTGTTGTATTATTTAGAGGTATAGGTTTTGGTAAAACTGGTTTAGGTGAAGCATCTAGTGATGGCTTAATGTCGACATATGATAGAGGAGTCGCTGCTAGTGCTGGAGTTTCAAGTGGACATGTTATACCTAGTTTATCTAGCTATAAGGTTGAAGCTTGTTTTACAAATGACCCACGTGGGCCCATTTGTAATGGTCGAAATGGTAGATGTGAAAAAAGTGTACCTAAACCAAAGCCTCGATCATATATCGATCCCAAAACCATTCCTGAGTATGATCCTCGCTCTCATGCACATATTCCGCCAAATAATGTCAACATTAATGACATTTTTAACAAAATGAGTTTTTAAGAGGTTATGTACAAAATGCTGAAAAAGAAATTATTAGTGAGTCTAGCTGTAAGTATATGTATTACTGCTTGTAATGCTTCAAATACATCATCTGATTTAAATATGACATTTGAACAAGCTGAGCAGTTAAGATCACAAGCAGAAGCTGCACCATCAAACTCTGATGAAAAGAAAGAATATTATAAAAGACTCGAACCTATTTATGAAAACTTGGCAAAAGAGGGTAATAGTGATGCTCAACTAATATTGGCAGATATTTATTTTAAAGCGCTGAGTGGAACTTATGATACTAAAAAATCATTTGAGTGGACAAAAAAATCGGCAGATAATGGAAATGTCTCCGCTATGTATAATACTGGTTTTAAGTACTACACTGGAACTGGAGTTCAAAAAAGTATAGAAAATGCAAAAAAATATTATCTTAAAGCTGCTAAGTTGAATGATGTTGATGCAATGGGCTCTATAGGCTCTATTTATATTGAAGAAGGAAATATTGAAGAAGGGTTAAATTATTTAAAAAGTGCAGCCGAAAAAAATGATGCTCTTTCATTATTTGAGTTAGGGTTGATATATTGCGAAGGTGTGGTTGTTAAACAAGACTATAAAATTTGTAATAATTACTGGGAAAAATCTGCATCATTAAATAATGCTGAGGCTGCTTTAAATTTGGGTATTAATTTGATAAATAGTAATGGTATCACTAAAGATGTGGATCGAGCTATTAAGTATTTTGAATTAGCTAGTAAAATGAGTAAAGGACAAGCATCTTATAACTTAGGGGTCATATATTCATCTCCAGATTATAATAAGTTAAATGAAAGTTTATCTCAATTTTACTTTAATAAAGCATATGAGCAAGGCATCTCAAGTGCTAAAGAAAAGATAAAACAGTAAGTATTCAAATAATTTTCTGTAATTTATAAGAGATAGCATAATAATGCTCAAAAATAAAGTTCTGTTTATTTCCGCTATAAGCATTGTTATATGTAGCTTAATTGCTTGTACAAATTTGAATAAACAGGACAAGTTCCCTACGCTCGAGGAAGAGTGTAAATTAGCAGGAAGTAGTAGTAAGCAGTGTGAAATTCTTAATTTAAAAGATTTATCCTTAGATGAAAAAGAGAATCTAATGGGATGGGTCTATCTAAATGGGTTAGATAATATCAAACCTAATTATGATAAAGCTTACTATTGGTTTGAAAAGGCTGCAAAAGCTAATAACCATGAAGCTATAAATTCATTAGGTATGATTTATTTTGCTGGGTTAGGAAAAGATAAGGATTTTCAAAAGGCTGAAGAATGTTTTTTAGAAGCAAATAGGTATGGTAACAAAGATGCTAAATTGAACTTGGCAGAACTATATAGAGTTAAAGATTTTGGTCGATCACCAGATTTTGAAAAAGCAGAGCGTTGGTATTTATTAGGAGTCCAAGATAATCCTTCACGGGCATATGAGGGGTTATCAAAAATGTACTTGGATCAGGAAAACTATGAAAAGGCATTTAGTTTCTCTGGAAAAGCTGCTGAACTAGGTAATCCTGAAGCACAATATAATTTAGGGGTTTTCTTTGAGCAAGGCGTGTATGTAAAAAAAGATAAAAAGCAAGCTGAGTTTTGGTATGAAAAAGCAGCTAAGCAAGGACATTTGAACGCAATTAATAATTTAAATATTCTTAGAGAAACCTTTGCACGAACAGATACACAAAAGTTCGTTAAAATGATATAATGCTTTATAATCAACCACATAACAAAAGACACCGACATGGCATGGAAACAAACAGGGCAGCTGTCCCTAGCAGACAG
>NZ_VPAK01000058.1:0-5817 GCF_013419295.1 Acinetobacter sp. YH12094 | reverse complement strand
TCATTTGCCGCTGTACCGTCAGCGCCTGATCTATCAGCGGGCTGGCATTGATCTGTCCAGATCCACGTTATCTGACTGGATTGGTCGCTGCGGTGTGGAACTGGAACCTCTGGCCAATGCCTTAAAAGAGGTGGTGCTGCAACAGCGGGTGATCCATGCCGATGAAACGCCGGTCACCATCATGCGGATGGGTGAGAATGATAAAAAACCGAAGAAAGGTTATGTCTGGGCCTATGCCACCACACAGTACAATCCAGTTCAGGCGGTGATCTATGACTTTCAGGATAGTCGTTCAGGCCAGCATGCTGCAGAGTTCTTGAAAGGCTGGCAGGGCTATCTAGTCTGTGATGATTACAGTGGTTATAAAGCACGCTTTAAATCAGGTCAGGTCATTGAGGTGGGGTGCATGGCCCATGCACGTCGTAAATTCCATGAACTGCATGTAACTGGGAAAAGTCAGGTCGCTGAACAGGCATTGGTGCTGATTCAGAAACTGTATGCGATAGAAGCAGAACTCAGGAAAAAGACCGATGGTACAGCGGAAGACCGCCGCGAATACCGACAACAGCATAGTCAACCAGTGATGCAACAACTATATGAATGGCTCAACCAACATCATCTGACAGTGCCATCGAGTTCTCCCACCGCCAAGGCCATCAATTACACTCTGAAGCGTTGGCCAGCCTTAAGCCGCTATCTGGATGATGGCAATCTACCGATATGCAACAATTGGGTAGAGAATCAGATGCGTCCCTGGGCGTTGGGGCGCAAGAACTGGCTGTTTGCAGGTTCGCTGCGCAGTGGTCAGCGAGCGGCAAACATCATGACTTTAATCCAGTCAGCAAAGCTGAATGGCTTGGATCCGTATGCCTATTTAAGTGATGTGCTGAAAAGGCTGCCGACACATAAAGTGACCCAGATTGAAGAGTTACTGCCACACTGCTGGAAACCTAAATCGAATTAAAAATTGGTATGGGATTCAGCGGACGCTTACAGTTTATTCAGCTTAGTAGCTCCTATTTTAAATTTATTATCTATACTTTTTTCAGCAATATCTCCTACCGTTTTTGCATGATCTTTCATATCTTTAGTTCCAGTTAACGAAATACCACCCGCGGTATAGACATTACCATTATGTAAATTATATATCTTAGAACCTCCAAATGCTGAGAATCCTCCAGTACATATTACATAATCAAACAAAGGTTCTACTGCAATTTCACATTGTCTCCCTGTTTTCATCCAACAATCATAATTACGCTGTCCTTCATATGCTATTCTAGCTTGAGCACTTGCTGGAATTCCAAACATTTCACCAAAATTAAAACTATTTAATCCTTCTGGATCAACCCACTGATTCGGATCACTCACATACGAAGAGTTATTCAACCCACCAAACAATCCAATCGGGTCTTTACTTACATATCTTGCACTATACGGCTCATAATAACGGTAACGGTTATAATGTAAGCCAGTTTCGTCATCGTAATATTGGCCTTGGAAACGAATATTAGTGTCTTCAAGCAATGCATTAGTGGCTTTTATTTCTATAGCTTCACCCCATGCATCCTGTTTTATTTCCCAAACACACTCACCTAATTCATTAGTTAATGTTTGCGGCGTACTAAATTGGTCACAGTGATAAAAAAGCACCCGCTCCAATTCAGCTTTATTTTTTCGTGTTTCGGTTTTCCATATCGGATCTTTATAAACCGAATAATCTTCATGCTGAAATTGAGAATAATTGGGGTTTCTAGAAGCTTGATAAAACCTGTATAGCCCGTTTGCAGCAGCGGTACAAAACTCTGCGGTTCATAGACATAATGCTTAGTGTAGTTTTCTTCAACGTCATTAGATTGCTGTAACTCCCAAATCATCAGGTCACCGTCCCAGCCGAATAAGGTCAGGGTTTGCGCATTTTGATTTTTCTTGTATAAACGCCTTCCAAATACATCATAACCATATTCAGTCGCCTGACCATTAAGCTCACTTTGGATCAAACGGTTCAGGTTATCCCACGTCAGTTTTAATGTTTTGCCTGCATGGCTGCTTTCAATCACATTGCCTTGCGCATCGTATTTATAGTTTTTACCCTGATATTGAGCGATCAAATTACTTTTCACTTGAGACGCCTGCGTGGCAATCTGGTTAATCAGATTCCCTACAGGGTCAAAAGTAAAGCTTTCCGATTTATGCACACTTTGGCTCTGTATCAAACGACCAACCGCATCATATTGATAATTCAGCTTGCCTAAACGGCTGTCGTCCACCTGAGTGAGTAGATAATTTTGATCATAATGATACTGCCGTTCCGCCTGATGCCGAACACTCCATAAAATTTCTTGTTATCACTAAGAATATCAATATTACAAAATAATCATATTAAAATTTTAATTTCCAGCAACTCCATACTACATCATTCTTTAAGTTAGTTTTCACACATTCCACTATCAAATGGTATATCAACCAATATTTCATCACTTGAATTCAAATACCTATAAATATATATAATATCAATATTCAATAAGTTATTTATTGAATTACAAATTTCTACTTTCTTCCTGCCAGAGTAATAATATTCCTTCATACCTTCAGCCTGTTCAACAGAAATGCTTTGTGTATTAATTTTATATACATAGATTAACTTATTATCGACTATCTTCAAGTCCACCCAATTTGTATATGCATCAACTAAAACAGGCAATTCCCTTTTCTTTTCAACAACAAAATCTTGTATTGCAGCAAGCTCATCACTGGGCTTTAAATAATCTGAACTTTTTGTTTCTATACACCCTGTTAAAAAGACAATAGAGAATACACAGACAAGGTTATTTAAAAAACCGTTTTTCATAATAAATCCTTTAAAAAACCATCAAAAAAATAAAACCAATCAAGTATGAGAAAATAAATACTCCTCTTCCTAAAACCGCCCAATAGCCACTACTAATACTTATTGGTTTCAACATTAAAAATGAAACATTCCACAAAGCCATTAACAGAAGTGAAAAAAATATAATACTCCCAACAATATCACTAAAACTATATCTACCAATAAACACCACTAATAAAATAAAGTAAATAAATGCAAAAAAAAATGTTGTATACCAACGATACTCAAACATTAACTTCAATATTAATTTATCCATGCTAACCTTGACTCACTCTCGATTAAAACTAAATCGCCTTCAAACTACCTTAAACAGCTAAAATCATAAGGATCTTTAGGAATAATTGGTATGTTATGAGGATCTATCTTTACTGCAGGAGACATTAATACAGGAGTCTTAGTATTTTTATTTCTTTCTGCTATTACATGATCGGTTACTGCACTCGCTGTCTTATCCACATATAGTCCATAAATTGAAGATACATTACCAGAACCTATCTCAGGTATATTATCTACATATTTTCCAGCATATTTTCCAGCAACCGCTGGTACAGCAACGCTCGCTGTTTTTTGTAACATTGTTTTATCATCATCTAACACAGCACTAAGTGCGCCCATACCTGTTCCAACGCCAGCAATAAAAGGAGCTGCTGGTGCACAAACCACAGTCATTGCACACCCAATACTAATCACATCTGCAGCAGTGCCTAAAGTACCTAAAGTTTCTGATAATTGTTTTTTAGTTATTGGTTTTTTAGGTTTACTTAGCTCTTGTGTCTGTTTCTTAATTTGATAATCTGCTGCCAACCCCAACGGATCCACCCATTGATTCGGGTCTTTTACATACGAAGAATTGTTTAAACCACCAAATAGTCCAATCGGATCCTTACTCACATACCTTGCACTATGCGACTCATAATAACGGTAACGGTTATAGTGCAATCCTGTTTCACTATCGTAATATTGCCCTTGAAAACGTATATTGGTTTGCTCAAGCAAGCTACTTGAAGCCTTAATTGCTAAAGCTGTGCCCCATGTATCTTGCTTAATTTCCCAAACACACTCACCTAACTCATTACTTAAAGTCTGCGGCGTACCGACTTGGTCACAGTGGTAAAATGTAACTTTTTCTAATGCAGCCTTATTCTTCCGTGTTTCAGTTTTCCATACTGAGTCTTTATAAACTGAGTAAGGTTCTGTTTGGAACTTTGAGTAGTCTGGTGTTTCAATTAATTTAATAAATCCGGCATAGCCTGTTTGTAGCAAGGGTACAAAGCTATTCGGCTCATAAACATAATGCTTGGTATATTGCGCTTGTTCATTACTGGATTGTTGTGACTCCCAAATCATTAGGTCACCATCCCAACCAAATAAAATCAAACTTTTATCAGTATGACTATTTTTAAATAAACGTCGTCCAAATACATCATAGCCATAAGTCGTGACTTGGCCATTATGATCACTGCAAATCAAACGGTTCAGATTATCCCACGTCAGTTTTAATCATTTGCCTGCATGGCTGCTTTCAATCACATTGCCTTGTGCATCGTATTTATAGTTTTTACCCTTATATTGAGCGATCAAATTACTTTTCGCTTGAGACGCTTGTGTAGCAAGGGAGTCAATTAAATTCCCTGCAGGGTCAAAAGTAAAGCTTTCTATTTTATGCATACTTTTGCTCTGTATCAAACGGCCAACCGCATCATATTGATAATTCAGCTTGCCTAAACGGCTGTCGTCCACCTACGTGAGTAAGTATTTTTTTCGTCTTGGGAATGACGTTCTGCTCGGTATTTTGAGGCTTTCTGAACTTGATCTAAGGTATGCTGTTCAGGGCGGATGAGCTGAGTGAGCCCATATCATTGTAGTTTTTAGTTTGGATAAACTATTTGTAATAACTCAAAACCGATCTGACCGTTATCCTTTTTATCATGCTTGTCAGTTTAAATCTTCGCAATCTAGAGGTTATTTAATATTTCACCTTTGTGTAACAACGCCTCCCCAAACTAATCATCCATACTTTTAACTATATAATTCACAACCATAATAAAGGAAATGAGAACCCCTATAAAAAGAATAAATATCGATAAATAATAACTAAAAGAGTCCTCCAAATATATATTTAATGACCTCCTAGCTCTACACTCCTTAAAATATACACAATCATAAAGCATAGTAGATATTAAATATAAGACTACAACTGAAAAACCACCACCATTTTTAAGAAATTTAAAAATCATTACACTTCCCATATACCTCTATAATTTTCTGATTATAAATATTATTATCTATACTTCCCGGATCAAGATTTTTTTCATCCTCAGAGAAATTATATTTGTAATTTTTCTGTAAATCATTATATACACACTCACATATTTCTTCTCCAAACTCACCTGAATTTATACAACCACTAATAAAATCATTTTTATTATTTACAATTATCGCAGGATTTATACCACAAGATACAATAAAAAAAACAACAAAAAGAATACATAATTTGTATTTTATAATATTCATTTACTTATCAACTCCATGCTTTTCAACCTGATCACGGCTTTGTTGCACAAAGATTTGAAATACAAAGCCCCCCTAATTGAGCCAAATTTAAGGCGTAACTTGGGTAAGTGGTCGACCTAATTCCGTAAATCTGTTGAGGACTGCTACACGTGCATGAATTTCATTGACTTGGCTATCAAATTTTCTTGCACTGAGTTTATCGCCTAATAACTTGATGCAATGCATCTTAGTTTCAACCAAACTTCGCCGATGATAGCCGGACCATTTTTTCCATAATGTCCTGCCTGAAGCACTGCTTCGCAAGATTAACCGTTCGAAGTAATTCATTTCGCGCTAGCGAGCTGATCTTTGTATCTTTCCATGGTTTCGCATTTTTTCTAGGTGGAATCACCGCATGCGCTTGCCGATCTGCA
>NZ_VPAK01000057.1:0-5927 GCF_013419295.1 Acinetobacter sp. YH12094 | reverse complement strand
TGGATTAAATACCCAATCTTTATAGCCATAACGCTCAAACATGCCGTTGTACTTTAGAATCGCCCAAATTTCAGGCTTGACGTCAGTCGCTACAAAGCTTTGTCCCGATTGCATCCAATCAATAATTTGTGTGACTAAATATGTTGTTTTACCACTACCAGGTGCGCCTAAGATAATCCCTCGATCTTCATTTGTTACACGTAAAGATTCCCATACAGGATTTTCTTCATCTTGATCATAAATGTATGAAATCAAAGGTTTACCCACTTCTTGCGTGGGTTGTACTGCATCAAAAAGCGTTCCTATGCCTTCTGCAGAATCTTTTTTGATCATCGTTGGTGGGGCATCGGGTTTATTCTTAAAGGGACTATCATTTGAGCCGTACCACCAGCCAAACCCTATAAGTCCCCAAACATAAATTATTCTTAAAAATGTCGATTGGTCTGACATCATGTAAACAATTACTGCTGATAAAATCGCTGTAACTGCTCCAGTTATCGCATAGATAACCTGTCTATTCTGTTTAAACTTTTCAAAATCAAAATTTTCAGGCAAATCTTCATAATAGAAAGACTTATGTGTTTTTGATTCGACTATTGCGCCAAAAAACCACATTCCAAAAACCGACACAGCCCCTATTACTGACAATAAAATAAAAATAATTACAGCCATCACGTATTCTCACTTTTTTGTAGTTGTTTGCCTTCGCACGTGTCCAAAAATTGCGGTTCAGACACAGGACTTTTAAGCCAAGAACAACGAACCGTATAATAATAAGATGAATCTAAGTTCTTAAATTTAATCAAAGTTTGGTTTGTTTTTAACTCTGCTTTGTCGTTCCAAATTAATAATTTGCAGTTAATACAGCGACCGCATAATGGCAATTTTTCACGTATTTCTGATGCAATACCCATCTTTATTTTTTGCTCCAAGAACCTAGATACACTGACGTAATATTTATGCGTGAGTGTCCCAGTTCTTCACTGATCAACATGCGTATTTCTTTATCTTTTGCCACTTCATCGGCAGACAGCGAACGAGATCCACCGACCGCAGGGCAAGGAAAGCCCATAAGTTCTAAATATCTAGTTTGAGCGTAACCATGTCTTAAGCCGTGAGTTTGACCAACACCCAAAGCATGAGTAACGCTTTCAAAATTGGATTTGTGGGATTTATACGATTTTTCTTTAGGAATCATGGAACCGCCATTTTTCACAGCTTGAGCATACGCATTTTTGAGTTCTTGACGTTGTTTTTCGTTTGAAATCGGGATAGTTCGAGGTCTACCGCCTTTTGTCCAAGAATCCTTTAATCTGATGTATTTAGCGTTATCAATCGTTTGCCCATCAAGCGCATATTCAGGCTGAAACTTCATTGATTCTTCACGTCTAAGACCGAATGCGTCTTGCAAACGCAGGCTTTGCGCTATGTTTTCGTCAATTTTTGATAGGTCTAAATCATGCAGAGATACAGATTTATTTTCATTTGTGACATAGACACGCTTTTCGATTTTATAAGTATCGTTATCTTTGACAGCACCAGCATTGCCGACTTTTTCAGCCCACCAACGCATAGTTGTCATTCTATTTTTTATCGTGCCTGTTGATACGCCATCTTTGCGCCATTGTTCGAGCAATTTATTAACGTGCCGACCCTTTAAGTCGTTCGGGGACATGGTTTTAATGTCATAGCCATTTTTAGCAAGTTGCTCAGCAAACAACTGGAGCATTGAACGTCTATTCGCTTGTGTAGCGTGTGAACCTTCTCTGAATTTATTACAGAGCTGATTGAATTGATATTCGAGTGTCATGGCGGAGACCCATTTAACGGTTAGTGTTAAGAGCCGAAAAATCGTTTTATCAAGATTAGCTATAAGAACTAATTCAATAAAAAATGCTCAAAAAAGTGGGTTAAAAATTCGAAAATCTTTAAACCCAAATATATGAATACTTAAAAAAATAAACCGTTTCTGCATATAAGATGAGAGCGATTAAAAGTATTTGATCTCCTGAATTAAGTTTGTGTTTAAGCTGAAAAACAAAATGAAAGTCAGCAAAGAAAAGTCATGAAAAGACATAAAAAGTCCGATCATTATATCATCTAAAAAAGTGCTGTCACGTGGCAATCACTTAAAAAACTGTTCTCTATTGTAAATACTGTCTAGCTTTCCCCAGTCGTCACTACTTATAGGTAGTGACGACTGGGGACGGTAGCAGATGGTTACGAGTGTCAAAAAGGGAAGTCGCCAGTCTTTCGACTGGCTCGGCTACTCCCGAAAAAATTTAGATGGGAGCTTGTAATCAGGGAAAGGAAGGTTTTTAAATTTAGATAGCGTCAGTTCGCAGGCACTCCGCCTGCTCTGTTCTATTGGGATTGTTCTTTTTTTATATTTGAGATGATTCTCTCAAGTCTTTTAATATGCTTATTTTTAGATTCAACTTGATTATTTTTACTTTCAATAATCTGTTTTAAGTCTTCAATCTCTTTCTTTAATTTTTCAATTTCAGTCATAGTCAATTCTCAAAAAATTATTAAATTCTAGTAAACAGTTTTAGCGAGTGTCTACGAGCGACAAATAAAAATTTGCTTAGACCCCCTTCTCTGAAAAACCGCTTTTGCTTTTTTTAGCTTTGCCACTGTATTTTTTAGTGAGTGTCTACGAACGAAATAATAATGCTTTTATAAAAATATGAGCGAAGCGAATTCATAGTTGCTTTTGACTTTGCTTTTGCTTTTGAAACATCACGAGCGAAGCGAGTGCCATAGCTTTTTTTCTTTTAGCTTTGGGCTTTTAATATCTTTTAAAGCTTTTAAATGCTTTTAGACAGCTCGAAACGATTGATATGAAAGGCATACAGAGGACATAAAGCACCATTTTCTCTTGTATAAAGCACCATTTTCTCTTGTATAAAGCACCATTTTCTCTTGTATAAAGCACCATTTTCTCTTGACTTAGCACCATCAACATTTTAAGGTGTCAATAAACCAAGATATGTCTATGGTGCTAAATTGAAAAATGGATTAGTAGTGAAAGACAATGCGTTAATGAATGCCAGTTATAACTTAGAAACGTCTGAACAACGTTTAATATTGCTTGCAATTATGAATGCTAGAGAAACAGGGCAAGGAATTACCGCAGACAGCAAACTAGAAATACATGCCAGTGATTACGCAAAACACTTTAACGTATCTACAGATGCTGCATACAAAGTATTAAAAGATGCTGTAAACAATCTGTTTGAGCGTAAATTTAGCTATGTTGCGGAATATAAAAAGACTGGCAAAACAGGCATTGTGCGCTCACGTTGGGTTAGTCGTGTTTTCTATGTTGATACGTTAGCCATTTTAGAAATTACCTTTGCCCCTGACGTTGTGCCACTTGTTACTCGACTTGAGGAACACTTTACAAGTTACCAACTTAAGCAGGTATCACAGCTTACAGGTAAGTATGCAATACGCCTTTATGAGCTACTTATTGCATGGCGTGAAGTGGGTAAAACGCCACAAATTGAACTATCAGAATTTAGAAATAGAGTTGGTGTTGAGGATAATGAATATCAACGTATGGAGCTGTTTAAAAGGCGTGTCTTAGAACCGTCCATCAAGCAGATCAATGAGCATACAGACATCACTGTGACCTATGAACAGCATAAAAAAGGTCGAGCTATTTCAGGCTTTTCATTCAGGTTCAAACAGAAGCAACAAGCAAAGAAAATAGAAACTAAAAGAGATCCGGACACAGCCGATCTATTCACTAAAATATCAGATGGACAACGCCATTTGTTTGGAAACAAGTTAGCCCATGATGCACGAATACAAAGCGAATACAGTCAATTGATCGGTACGGGAAGCTATGAAGATTTTGGGAAGTTACTTGCTGATATGCTAGCTGAAGAAAAACACTTTAAAATTTTCTACCCAATACTTAAGGAATACGGATTTAAAGGATGAAAATAAAAGCTAATTTAGATGCTATGAACGCCCAAGAACTCAAAGAATACGAGGAGATTTTACTTTCCCTATGGACACCAAGAATGGCTTTGGAGAATCAGATCGACAGGCTACGAACCGAATGCACTGGGCAACTTCAAATATTCAACAGATTAAAAAATCCTGATGCTCCAATCAATGCACGTTTAAAAGAATCTATTTCATCGCTGAAATATAGAATCGAAGACCTTGAGGATGAATTAGATGATCTTATTCAAGATATTCAAAGTCAAAATAATTAGAGAGTAGCTTAAAAGCATCTGTATTCATTAAGAATATAAAACTTTCATTTAGCTTTAATTTGCATTCATTTTGCTTCAATCCAACACTATCAACAATCGAAAAACACCCACATTTTTTTGGCATTTTTATCGTGATTGAAACATTACATAGATCTTTCATAAGCAAATTAAACTCATGACTATCAAGTGATAAGCCAATATTTTTTTTCAACCCATCAACAGATAATTCAGCAAAGTTATTCTTTGTGAAATCACTTAAATTTTCGATCAATAAAAACAGCTCTTTTGATATGTATCCTGTGAGTAAAATATCACTTTCAGATACTTTGTTTTGAACTGCTTTATTGATCAAACTAAAGCTTTTACGCTTCTTACGCATGACTATATATATATCTGAAAAGACTCAAAAATGAGTATCAGATAAAACGCCAATACAGCACCGATCAAAGCTGAAATACTTAGTTTTTCTGGGTTAATCATTATGCTACCTCGTTTTTTTGATGTTCTAGCCAATCTGTTGGGCTTGCTTTAGCAATCCGAACAGGCGTGTCAAAGAATTCCCAGTATTTCGGCATTATCAACGTGCCGAACGTGCCGTTATAAGTAACTACTGCACTATGAGAAGGCAGTTTAATCAGTTCTTCTGGTTCGATGATGTATTCAAGCTTTGTGCTTTCTGAATATCCGCTTGAGTTGTTATGAGTGCGTGAACCGCCCATATCGCTATTACTTACGCCCTCACTACTGTTTTCAGAATAACTAAAATACGTTGTTTCAGTTTTACCGATTAGATCGCTAAATTCTTTAGCTGTCGCAATGTCACCGATTTTAAAAACAACTTTGTAGTTGCTTGAGCCTAAGAATAATTTGTCTGCATTTGCTCCATAGAGGCGATTTAAGCCCTCTAAAGACTGGAGGTATAGAAACGTAGGCATATTTGCAGAACGTATCGTATTGAGCAAATCAGTAAATTTAGGGATAGGCGCACAATTGATAATTTCATCAAGTGCTAAGAACACAGCACCACGATTTTGATTAGCTTGTAAAATTCGCATTGTATGAGCGACCATCGCACCGAATAGCGTTGCTGTACTTGACTTGTACTGTTGATCAAACTGCAAGAATACGGCTTGTTTAGGCTTCATTAAAACGTCTTTTAAATAAAAGCCCTCTGCATTATCAGAAATTGTTTTTCTGATGCGGTCATCATCGAGAAAATCAAAGGCTTTTGATACTGCTGTCATGATTGACGCAAGTAAATTATCGCTTTTCGCTGTGCGTGTAATGTCTTTCGCAATGCTTGAAACTGTTTCATTGTCAGACTGTCTTAACGTCTTTAACAGCTCTGCATTGTCGTCCATACTGTTAATAAAACGCTGTGCATTGGGTAACGATGCTTTAGCACCCAATTCGATCAGAATCGCTTTTAAAAGTCGTCTAGCGTTGTCATTAAAAACTTTTGCGTCTGCTGAATCAGTATCTGTAATGATGATGTTTAGAACTTCATTAAACTCTGATGAATCTTGTACTTCTGAAAAAATATTGTAGTGATCTGAATTTATATCTGTTGGATTAAATACCCAATCTTTATAGCCATAACGCTCAAACATGCCGTTGTACTTTAGAATCGCCCAAATTTCAGGCTTGACGTCAGTCGCTACAAAGCTTTGTCCCGATTGCATCCAATCAATAATT
>NZ_VPAK01000056.1:0-6157 GCF_013419295.1 Acinetobacter sp. YH12094 | reverse complement strand
AGGCTGGGTTTGATCTGGCATGGCAGCGATCCTTTTTGATCCAATATTCCGATGTTTTTATTATAAATGATTCATTAATCCAATTAAAATTGAAGATATAGATCTTATTGGTCGGTTTTTATTATCAATGCATGTTGCGAATGAACAGTATAGAATGAGTTTAATTCGTGGATATTCCCTGTATCTAGCTTAGGATTTAGTGACGTTTTTATGAACCCAACTGTACAATCTCAAGATATTTTATTAATAATTATATAAGAGTGACTGATAATAATGAATAAATTACTAATTAGCATTTTTTTAGCTTCAATTAGCTATACTTGTTATGCGGCTTCTCAACCCGCAGTCAATATAAGTCGAGCTAACTGTTATGCTCCTTTACCTCAATGGCTAGGGCTACCAGGAGTAGGCTATCACAATGAATCTTTAAGCTACGACCGTCTTTTTGCTTCTCATAGATTACGGGTTAGTAGTCAACAGACACGTTATCCGAATATTACTCGAAATCTATTTTATCCTTCTGCTACTTCTTTTAACTATACCTCTACTTGGAGAGCCTATGCGGGCCAACCTGATTCAAGTAATTTAGGATGGACTGTTACTGGAAATCATCAAGAAATTTTAGATTCAGGCCAATACATTCAAAGTAATACCTTCGCAACTGGCTGTAATATAACTGAGTGGTAATGAAAAAATTTATTAAAATCATATTAGGAATATTTTTAGTTATTGTTATTCTTTTTCTGATTATGTGGGGGTTCCATGGGTTTCCTACAAAAGAAATGTCTGATAACTCGATTTATGAACCTCCTCAAAACTCATCCTCTGTAATTGAAATAAATAAAGATGGGAAAACCACATTGAAATCTATAGATAATAAGACCGTGCTTAGTCAAAAGAATAAGCCCTTATTAGTAGATAGTGAATATATCAAATATATAGATATTGCTAGTTCAGATTTACCTGATGAAATAAAAAAAGAACTATTAGAGAAATCTAATAATTTAAGGCTACATGGTAGTTTTTCAAAAGGACAAATCACTCACGAATTCAAGAATACAAATTATTATAAAGATCGTTTAGATGAAATTGGTGGCTATGAAAGCTTAGAGAAAAAACTAAATTTTGAGCCTACAAAAATAGATGAAATCTTCTCTGACTCAAAATTAATTGGTGGCGATTATTCAGGATCATACACAGAAGGTAAGGGATACAATTCTATTTTTAGGGCATATGAATCTGCCAATTCAAGTATTGAATTGAATGAAATAGCACTTAGTAAATCTTCTAATAAGGTCGATTTCTTTAAAGAAAATATTAATACTTATATAAATAATTCGCCTGCAACTATAGAAAAAGTTGATAACGGAAATATTTATAATATTAGCTGGATAAGCGGTAACAGACTATTTTCAATGTCTACAAAAAACTTATCTGAAGCTAGTGCCATACAAAAAGCACAGCACATTGATGTTTCTGTACAAAACAAATAGATCTTTATTAGAAAGTATTTTCTTTAATATCTTAGTCCATAGCTACGTTTTGGTGTATTTACTTTTTCAAGCTTCTGACTTGCATTTCTAATGCCTGTAATTGCTCGATCAAGGCTTTGTTTTGCATCTTGAAGTCTTGCACTTGAAAGCTCAAGTTGCTTACTTGCCGAGCTAATTTGTTCAAGCTCTCGTTTCGGGTCTGGTCTGTTTCGCTGATACTCTCTAAAAGCTTCTTGAATGCTTCCCTGACGCTCTGATTGTCTTGCTTGGTACTCTCGAACATCTTGAGTAAATCGGCTTCCCTCTGCTGTTGTTGCGCCTGTGCTTGTTCCAAGGCTTCGAGTAAGTGCTTTTCTAATTCGGTCATTAATTAATACCCCATCGGAACCATTAGGCTGCCATTCTGCCAAGTCGGTGCGTCCTTGTTCACTAAAACGCATAAGCGTTTGCGATCTTTGTTGTCTATGCAGTCTTTCAGCTTGATATTGCCCCCCTTGTTCGCTAAGTCCTGTATAGCTAGGTTCTGTTGGGCGATTATCTCTGCGTTCTTGCCTATTTTGTGGCTCTGATAGGCTAGGATGCCCCACATCACTAAAATGGCTGTGATCACGGCTATGGCTACGATACTCCAAGTTTTTAACATAGTCGGGAGTAACCGTCTGTTCTGCTCTTGGATAGCGCAGTTCATTGCTCTCTCGTTTTCTTGCAACAAGTCTTTCAAGCGTTGCTCGTGCTTCTTGAACTCTGTCGCTACGACTTGCTCTGTATTTTTCGCTTGCTCGCTCGATGTCTGCTCGAAGTTCTTTGCCAAATCTAAAATCTTGCTCATAGATCATTCCTTTAAGACGAATATTTTTACCCCCATCAGGGTCTTTAATGCTGATTGTTTTTGGTGTAGTCCTAGCAATCTCAAAGCCTGCGGATTCAAGCGTTTTAATCACATCATCACGGCTTTGGATACGTCCACTTTCAGCAACACTTAAAAGTCCATCTGTGATGACTTCTGAGGCTTTTTGCTTATGCTTTGGCAAAGCATTAGGAGTGCATAACTCACGCTTATTTAGAGGGTCATTAGGGTCATGTAGCTTGTAATGATCATTTACGAGGTCTTTCCATGCGTTTAAACGTGGACGATCTGCTTTGTCGTAGTAAGGCTGTAGGCGTTTACCGCTTTGAAGCTCCACATTTGCTACAACGAAATTAAGCTCTAGGCGGTCTTTATCTTGGTGCTGTACCCATAAAATTGAGTATTGATCTTTATCTATACCTGGCATCAATACACGTTCAAAACTATCCATGATCTGTTGCTTTTGGTGTTCGTCTAAATCACGTTCTGCAAACGATAAAACACCCGATGTATATTTTTGAGCAAAGTTAGTGCTATCAATCAATTGAATCATTTGTTCAGGGTCGCCACGGTCTAGCCTTGCATCTTCCCGATCTCGGTCTTTACCAAGTAAATAATCCACGGGACCACGCCCCGAACCTGCACCACGACTATGTATTTTTATGATCATTGTGCAATCTCTGAAGCTCTCGCTCTATACCTGATAAAGCTGTGATTATTGCTATACGGTCTATTGCTGAACTTGTTTTACTTTGCTGATTAACCAATCTAGCTATCTGATTTAGGTTATTTCCAATGCCTGCAAGCTGTCTTAATAATTTTGGGTCTACTTTAATGACTTTGCTTTGCTTGGTACGTTTTTCACTTAAACAAGTTTCACGCATCCAACTCGCAAGGCTAGCTGTAGTACATCGGTCTAAAAGGGCTTGATGTTCTTCATCCGTTAAACGGATTTTGATTTCCTTTTGTCTTTTGACTATTTCTTTTTTGGTCATGCCTAAATCAGATCCTCGGTTTGTAACCGGACAAAGAAAAAATCTATGATTTTTCTCTTTGGGCGGTTTTCGGGGGTGTCGGGGGTGAAGCCCCTGATCCCAGTAGCACAAAAGGGACAAAGTCCCCTTTGTGTATGCTGGCTTCTAATCACAATAGCATGTTGATTACAGGCCGACAAGATTCGCTAGAATATTGGCTGCATGTGATCAAAGGCTATCTGTGATTAGGTCGGTATTGGATAAGTCGTTACAAGATTATGGACAATCGCAAGCGACCGCCTTTTCTGATCTATGCACAAACACTATGCATAACTCCGCATAAATCACAGATTTATACGTTGAGTTACACACAGGTTTGATGCACAGGAAAAGTCTTTGCCCACAACCGTTGTTAACTCCTTTCAGTAATAATTTTTTTTAAATAATTATTCTTAATATATAAAAAGCAAATGCTCTCAACTTCTCAACTCGCTCCCAAAGCGTCGGGCAAGCCCTTTGGCTTTGGTGAACGGTTGAGAGAGTTTCGGCAATACTCACCCTAAGGGCGGTCATTTAAAAAAATGACACATCCCTTAAGTATTGCCGATTTACCTGTATATATTTGGCTTCGGAGCCACGTATATCGGTCGTATCCGCACATAGCTTTGCTGACTATGCAGACAAGGACTCGAAGTCTTGCACCTCGCTCCACGCGCTCCCTGTCGAAGTATGGCAGTATCTCTACGAGGGTTTCCCCAACATGCAACTTAACTGACCTATACAACTACTCCCAACGCTCCGCCTATGTGAAGTCCCCCTGTAAGCGGTTTAGCCTTTCGACTATAGCCATATAACGCCAGTGACACTTATTCCTACCACACGTTATACGTGTCTATTCAAAAAATGGGCGTACAGAAGTAGACAAAGCTCGACCTATTGGTGCTTATCTGATGGTTTAGAAATCAAATTTAACGAAAGTTTCAAATTTGGGGCTTGTTTAACAGTAGTATTTCTTTAAAATAAGAACTGGTACATAAGCCGTAAGGTGAATATCAGTACGAGTGCCAACTCTGCCGATCATTCGTTAAATGATGCTAGGAACATCAAATAACTGTACCCCTCGAATTTAAATGAAAACCCCTCTAAGTTGCAAGACTTAGAGGGGTTTTTCTTTAATATTTAAAGATATTTCATGTTACACATTAAATTTGTTTGTTTTTTAATCTCAAGAGAAACTGCTGTGCCTGTTTTCCCAGGATTTCATCTAAGGGTAAATGCGCCTGTTTAATTAACTGTTCCAGTTTTTGTGGTGCAATCCGGATATGCAAATGCAGCTGACCTTCATCATCATAATGTTCTGACTGGATCACATTCAAACCATAAAGCTGGTTGCGCAGCTTGCCATAGGCCGGTTTTAGCGTCAGTTCAAAGGATTGCAGTTGTCCCATCAGGGCTTCATGCACTGCTTTGCGCAGCAGGTCGATCCCTTCGCCACTATGTGCTGAAACATAGACACGTTCTGGCTCACCCGGACGTCGATAAATAATTTTAGCCTCGTCACCGCTACAGTCAATTTTATTGTAAACCTGCAGGATCGGAACATCGGCACCAATTTCTTTCAGGACTTTTTCAACCGCTTCAATCTGTTCCAGCATTTCTGGACTACTTGAATCGATGACATGCAGCAACAAGGTCGCTTCTACGGTTTCTTCCAGGGTCGCTTTAAAGGATTCGACCAGAGAGTGAGAAAGATTACGGACAAAACCCACCGTATCTGCCAGTACCAGATTGCCGATGCCATCCCATTCCAGACGTCGTAATGTGGGGTCTAGGGTGGCAAACAGCTGATCGGCTGCGTAGACATCGCTATTGGCCAGTAAATTAAACAGGGTTGACTTGCCGGCATTGGTGTAACCGACCAAGGACACTGTCGGGACAGCCGCTTTTTGCCGTGCCACACGGCCTTGCATCCGGGTCTGGCGGACTTTATCAATTTTGGCTTTCAGTTGTCCCATGCGGATACGCAGCAAGCGGCGGTCTGTTTCCAGCAGGGTTTCACCCGGGCCACGCAAGCCGATGCCGCCTTTTTGACTGTCGAGATTGCCACGGCTACGAATTAAGCGGGATGATAAATGTTGCAGTTGTGCCAGTTCGACTTGCAGCTTGCCTTCATAGGTACGGGCACGCTGGGCGAAAATATCTAAAATCAGTTCGGTACGATCGACCACACGGCACTTGATGACCTGTTCCAGATTGCGGGCCTGGGCCGGTGTCAGGGCATGATCAACAATGACCAGATTGGCGTCCAGTTCTTCTACGCATTCGGCGATTTCTTCTGCTTTGCCTGACCCGATAAAAAATTTGGCATCCGGTTTGACGCGTTGAGCATGAATATGTTCCAGAATTTCGGCATCTGCAGATTGCGCCAGCAGATTAAACTCTTCAGCATCAAGGTCATCCAGCATTTGTACGCTGACACTCACCAGAATGACGCGTTCTTTCCCCCGATGTTGTTCTAAATATTCCACTCAGGCCAATCTCCACTTGAAAGCTTTAGTGTAGTTGAAAAAGAGCGAGGCAGATACTGAATTAGCGCGGCTTTGGTTTAAAGTGCGGTGACAAACAGTTGTGCAAGTGTTACCAGTACAGCGGCATAGATACAGGTACCACCCAAAATATATTTGAGCACTTGTAAAGGCTGAAGCTTTTCATTCGCAGGCTGGGTTTGATCTGGCATGGCAGCGATCCTTTTTGATCCAATATTCCGATGTTTTTATTATAAATGATTCATTAATCCAATTAAAATTGAAGATATAGATCTTATTGGTCGGTTTTTATTATCA
>NZ_VPAK01000055.1:0-6385 GCF_013419295.1 Acinetobacter sp. YH12094 | reverse complement strand
GTAAAGATAGACGGAATAAGGATTTAATCATTAAGCAGCATTGAATAGCAGTATCGGAGTAAGTTTGATTTCGTCCATGTTTGTCTTGTGATTGTGCATACCACTGGGTCTTAGTGTCAAACCAAATGGCAATATTTCCGCGACTCATGAGTGCTCGGTTATATGCGGGCCAATTGGTTGTGCGATAGATTTTGTGTGTAGGCTTCTTCATTTGAAAATTATATCGCTGAAAAAGCCCTCAAGAACAGCTTTGTGCAACAAAGCCATTCAGCTCTGTTTTTTCTCTTTTCGGTTTTCCATATCGGGTCTTTATAAAATTGAATAAGGTTCTGTTTGGAAACGTGAATAGTCTGAGGTTTCAATCTACTTAATAAAACCTGCATAGCCTGTTTGAAAAAATGGTAAAACTATTTGGTTCAAAAAATAATGCTTGGTGTAACTTGTATGCTGTAAGTTCTCTTGTATTTTATTATTGCTTTGAGTGTAATGTTGCGACTCGAAAATCGTCAAATCACTATCCCAACCAAATAATGTCAGGCTGTGTTCCACTTAATTTTGATTAACTATTTGACTTTGTTCAGATATTCGTCTTCCAAATATATCATAACCATAAATGGTGATTTGACTATTGTGATCACTTTGGATTAAGCGATTAAGGTTTCTGCTTATTTGGCTGGTTTCAATCACATTTTTTTGGTAAATTTAATACACATATTTTTCAAACACCTACACCTAAAATATTTTAAAAGTCTTCGTTTTTTTTATCTGGAAACAAATATTCAATTATAAGAAAAATTACTGAAACTACAATACCTATCGTTTGAGTTATTAAAAAGAAAAACATTAGATCATTAAAAGGCATTATATAATCATCATTAAAATAATTATAAATAACGGCTAAAAAAAATCCTGTCAACCCCAGTAAAACCCCCTTTATAAAACAAAACAAATAGGGATGATTATCTGCTTTCAGATTAGATATAAATGTACCTAACACAATTTCAATAATTATATTGAACATATAAAAGTACTTCCTTTATTATTTACTGTACTGTGGTTCATCTAACTTTAGACTCGGATTCTCTTTAATAGGCTTTGTTGTAATAGATTTTACTGCTGTTTGACCATAAAATATTCTTTTTCCAATAGTATTTGTAGTATTTTTATAGAAATTCATAGCTGTAACATATTCTACTCCATTTGCTTTTGCAAGATTTGCGCCAACTCCTCCTGCTAATGCTCCCACACCAGCTACACCAAGAGTTCGCTTATAATTATAGGCATTGCATTTACATCTAACACTATCAAATGTTTGAAAACCACCGTCTACTGCAGCAGAACCAACAGCACCCATTATTGGTGCCTTTGCACCTGCTCCAAAACCGCCACTAATTACTGTAACTCCATATGGTAAAGTAGCGGCGGCAGCTCCAACTGTACCTACATTTCTCATTCCTTGCTGATTTCTTAAAACATTTGCATCTTGCTTATTTTTCGCAACACTTGACATAGTTCCTGGCAATAATGCACCCAATATTCCAGTACTTGGTCTATTTTGTTGTTTGGATCTTGCATCTTTTATTTTTGAAACTTGCCAAGCAGCTTTTTGTTGAGCGAATCTTTCAGCTGCATGCTTTTCAACTAACGCATTATTCGCAGCAACTTTTTCCCTTTCCCCTTGTGCCATCAACCCCATCGAATCGACCCATTGATTCGGATCGCTCACATAAATTGAATTATTTAACCCACCAAACAACCCAATCGGATCTTTACTCACATACCTTGCACTATGTGGCTCATAATAACGATATCGGTTATAATGCAATCCAGTTTCATGGTCATAATATTGACCTTGGAAACGGATATTGGTTTGCTCTAATAAATTATCACTAGTATTAATCTCTAAAGCACTACCCCATGTATTTTGTTTGATTTCCCAAATACATTCGCCCAGCTCGTTACTCAAAGTTTGTGGCGTCCCCACTTGGTTGCAGTGATAAAACGCTACTCGCTCTAATTCAGCTCTGTTCTTTCTCGTTTCGTTTTTCCATATCGGGTCTTTATAGATTGAATAAGGTTCTGTTTTAAACTTTGAGTAGTCGGGTGTTTCAATTAGTTTAATAAACCCTGCGTAACCTGTTTGCAGCAGCGGTACAAAGCTATTCGGCTCATAAACATAATGTTTGGTGTAGTTTTTATCATGCTGAGAATTGTCTTGATCTTTGTTTGACTGTTGCGACTCCCAGATCATTAAATCACCATCCCAACCAAATAAAGTTAAGCTGTATTCTGGTTTGTTAATCTTAAATAAACGTCTTCCAAACACATCATAACCATAGCTTGTGATTTGACCATTGTGGTCACTTTGAATCAGGCGGTTTAAGTTATCCCATGTCAGCTTTAAAGTTTTACCTGCTTGGGTCGTTTCAACAACATTCCCTTGTGCATCGTATTTATAGTGTTTGCCTTGATATTGGGTGATCAGGTTATTTTTCACTTGTGATGACTGTGTTGCAATCGGGTCAATCAAGTTACCTGCTGGATCAAAGGCAAAGTTCTCAGTTTTTTGTGGGCTTTGGCTTTTGATTAAGCGTCCAATTGGATCATATTGGTAATTCAATTTTCCTAAGCGATTATCATCCACTTGAGTCAGTAAGTAGTTATTGTCATATTGATAATGGCGTTCGGCTTGGTATTTTACTTGTTGCAACTGGTTTGGCGTTTCTTGTTCAGGTCGGATGATCTGCGAACTGAGCAATCCAACTTCATTGTAGTTTTTGGTTTGAATGAGACCATTTGCCAACATCCGTGCCGTTTCACGATGTAAGTCATCGCGCTGGAACGCCACCATGTCTTGTTGGTTAAAGGCGATGCCATAGATATGCCCTGAACCATAGCTGAGATTAGTTTGCACTTGTCCATCGGGGCGGATGGTTTTAGTTAAATTGCCTAACTCATCATATTCATAACGCAGTACTGCAGTCAGCGGCTTTAAATTTGGTACTTTGTAGTGCTGATGTTCACGTATCAATTGCCCCATCGGATTACGATAGAAATCGATCTGACTGACTGCATTTTTGGCTTGGCTTAGTTGGTTATTCAGGTTGTATTCAAATTCTTCAATTTGGCTATGTCCTGTTTGTAAATGAGTATAGGTTTTTGAGGCAATAGAGCCATCTTGGTGATAGCCGAATTGAGTCAAGATATTCGGTTGGCGAATCTGCAATAATTGCCCCTTATCATCATAGCTGTAGTGTTTTTCTTCACCATCAAAAGCTTGCTCAAAAGTTAATTGCCCAAAGCTGTTATAAGCAAATAAATATTCTGCGTGGTTTTGATTGATGAGTTTTTGAATCCGACCTTGCTTGTCCCATTGGTAGCCAATTTGATGCCGATTGGCGTCAATCCGTTGTTCTAATAGACCGACTTGATTGTAACGATACTGAGTGATTAAACCTTTGCTATCGGTATGCTTTAGTAAACGTCCTTCTTCATCATGCTCAAATTGTTCCTTTAAACCATCAGGATAAACAATTGCTCTAAGCTGACCTTTGTCTTTACCTTCTGAGCTGTAGATATATTTGATTTGCTGCGCAGCAGCAGACTGCTGGGCCGTCAGTGCGCCTTCTTCATCATATTCCCATGCGCTTTCTTTACCTGAACAATCGCTATATGCGGTCATTTGCCCCAAATCATTGTATTGAATTTTTTTAGAGCCGCCTTTGGCATCAATGATTTCTACAACTTGATTATCGTTGTTGTATTTATATTGCGTGCTATAACCTAAAGGATTAATTTCCTTCGTTACATTCCCGTCTGCATCGTATTCTTTTTTCCAAATATGACCTTCTGGATCTTTAGTTTCCGTCAAATTTCCTGCTTCATCATAGGCAAAACGGATGATGCCGCCATTGGGTTGTACAATTTTAATCAGCTGATCTTGCTCGTTATAAACTTGTTCGGTTTCTAGGCCTGCAAAATCAATTTGACGGGTAATACGTTTTTGACTGTCACGCGATAGCCATTTTTCACGGCCATCGGCTAAGCGTGTGCGATAGGTAAAACCATCTAAGTCAAAATAGTAATAGGTCGGCACATCATAGGCATCATATACAGCAACTTGGCGCAGTCTCGGGTGCCACTCCAAACGTGTTTTAAAACTACCATCATCTGCCCATTCTGCGATGGCTTTAGCATTCGCCTCTTTTGATTCATAACGGATATTTTGCCCACGACCAGTACGGTCGGTATAGCGAGTCAGTTGATGCGCATCATTATATTCATAGCTGCGTACATGGCCATTTTGATCTACAGCCTTAATTAAATTGCCTTGCGTATCATATTCATAACGTGACACTGGCTCTGCCTGTTCATCCACAAAAGCAGCGATAACTTTTACTTGATCATTAAAGGCAAACTTGAGCTGGTGTTTAGCTTTCTTCAATTGAAAATCAATACTTTGCAGATAAGCCTGCTGTTCAAATAGTAAATAACTTAAAGCAACTTTTTCATCTGTTTCTTCATTGAATTGCTGAATCAACTGATAGTGTTTTCCGCCATTGAAACTATGAAAATGAAAACTCCACGCTGAACGAAAATTCAGCAGCAAGACTTCATTTTCTAAAGGTTCTAACCTAAAGCCTTCATAGGGTGCAGTATGGGCCTTATACAAAGTGGGATTAGATAGCTGATATATATAAAAACGATCAATAAATTGATAATTCCCAGTATTTCAATTTTTTAACTTAAAAACTTTATAACCAAATATATATTAATTAGATAGCTTTTAAAAATATATCAAGGCAATAATGAACTAAATTTAGTTAACTCTCTCGATGACACTTTTCCACCTTTAAGTATAAAAACTTTATTAGTTTTATTATCAAAAGTAGAAGCCTGAATCATATGATGTGTGCTGAAAAAACAGGAGGTTTTAACTTGGTAAACTAAACACACTCATCAGGAGTTTACCATGAGCAAGAAACACAAGACTTACACCACAGAATTTAAAGCTGAAGCCATCAAATTAATTGAAGCCAATCAAGGCAATGTCTCGGAAACAGCTAGACAACTTAGCATTTCAATGCAAACTCTTTCAAATTGGAATACCAAAGCAAAGGCTGGAACTTTAGCAGGTACAAAACAGTATTCACCTGATCTAAACGCTCTACTCGAAGAAAATAAAAAACTCAAACAACAGCTCAAAATAGCTGAAATGGAACGTGAATTTTTAAAAAAGGCAGCAGCGTACTTTGCCAAAGAAAGTCAGTAAGGTACGCCTATATGAAACAAAAAAGATATTCTTTTCCAATTACCTTAATGGCTCGATTACTTCATGTTTCAGTTTCATGTTTTTATGATTGGCTCAAGAGAGGCGTGAGCAAAAGAACGATTCAACGAAATCAACAGACGATATTGGTGAAAATAGCCCATGAGGAGACAAGGCAGAGCTATGGTTATATTCGATTAACCAAATACTTACAAGCTCAGGGTATAAAAATGAGTATGTACGCTATACGTCAGATAAAAGCGCTGAACCACCTGTATTGTAAGCGACACAAGCGTTTTAAAAGGACTACGAATAGTGACCATAATCGAGCGATCTATGAAAACCTGCTGGAGCAACAATTCTCAATGACTAGACCAAATCAAGCATGGTCAAGTGATATTACGTACATATGGACTGTTGAAGGATGGCTGTATTTAGCAGCGGTAAAAGACCTTTACACGAAGCAAGTGGTTGGCTATAGCTTAAATGAGCGCATGACAACACAGCTTGTTTGTAATGCGCTAAATATGGCTATTCACAATCAAAAACCAACCAAAGAACTGATTGTGCATTCAGACAGAGGAAGTCAATATTGCAGCCATGAATATCGAAATATACTTGAGCAATATGGTTTTCAAGGTTCAATGAGCAAGCGCGGAGACTGTTACGATAATGCACCGATTGAAAGCTTTTGGGGAATACTGAAAAATGAGTTAGTGCATCATTACAACTATCAAACCAGAGAAGAAGCCAAAGCAGATATTATAAAATACATTGAGTTATTTTATAATCATCGAAGAATTCAAAAGGGTTTGGGTTTTAAGACACCAAATCAAATGGCCGAAGACTTTTATAAGTTGGCTGCCTAGAATCTCCCAAGGGAAAGTCTCCTGATAATTCAGCGTATATCAGTTGTCAAAAGGAATTGTTTTTTTATTTTCTATATCTGGGGCATATTATATTTTGAATTGGTGTTTATTAGGTTTTTACTCTGTACACGACAAATTTCATAGGATCCTTGTCCTATCAGGCTTTTTCTTTCTTAAAATTGCTAGCACTTTCTTAAATTCTTCTTTTTTTCCAAAACCAATCAAACGTAGAATAGCCATTTGAACA
>NZ_VPAK01000054.1:0-6664 GCF_013419295.1 Acinetobacter sp. YH12094 | reverse complement strand
ATAGGGTTTTTAGCGATGTTTTGCTAAACCACAGTAGATTTATAGTTGAGTTAAGAAAAAACTCTTAAATCGCAAATGAGAGCATTTAGCGAGTGTCTACGAGCGAACTACAGGGATCTAAATTTTTCACCTGTTTTTCCCTGATTACAGGCTTCCCTGTGTATCAAGAACTCAGAATCAGAGCATCCCGAATGGGTGCGAACTGATTACGATGGCTTTATGTCGAGCGAAGCGAGTGAAAAAGTTCTATGAGCGAAGCGAATTCCTAGTTGCTTTTCTTTTTTAAAAGTCACGAAATTTTAAGCCAAAAATTGCCCCTACGAACTGAGCGAAAGCGAAGTTCAATAGAGTTTGAGCGTAGCGAAAACCGAGGGCAATTTTTCCTTTCCTGGGCTTTTAATTATTTTAAAGTTTTTAAATGCTTTTAGGTAAGCTGAAAGCCTTGTAAATAAAGGCTTCTAGACTTCATATGACACTGTTTACCTTGCAATATGACACCGTTTACCTTGCAATATGACACCGTTTACCTTGCAATATGACACCGTTTACCTTGCTTATAGCACTAAAATTAATTAAGGTGTCATAGCATAATAAATAATACTGGTGCTTCATGAGAGAGTTAGTTGTAAAAGACAATGCCTTAATTAATGCAAGTTATAACTTAGATTTAGTAGAACAACGTTTAATTTTATTAGCTATTGTTGAGGCAAGAGAAAGTGGGAAAGGGATTAATGCTAATGATCCCTTAACTGTCCATGCAGAAAGCTATATCAATCAATTTGGCGTACACCGCAATACCGCTTATCAGGCATTAAAAGATGCCTGTAATGATTTATTCGCAAGACAATTCAGCTATCAAAAAATAAATGAAAGAGGGAATATTGAGAACTATAGATCCCGTTGGGTTAGTGAAATTGGATATGTAGATAATGAAGCAGTGGTTAAGCTTATTTTTGCCCCTGCCATAGTTCCATTAATTACGCGCTTAGAAGAGCATTTTACTAAATACGAATTGCAGCAAGTTAGTAATCTCAGTAGTGCTTATGCTGTTCGTTTATATGAGTTATTAATTGCTTGGAGAAGTACGGGCTCTACTCCAATTATAGAGCTAAGTGATTTCCGTCAAAGAATTGGCGTACTCGATACTGAGTACAAGCGTATGGAACGCTTTAAAACTAGTGTACTTGAGCTCGCCATTAAACAAATTAACGAACATACAGATATCACAGTGAAGTATGAACAACACAAAAGAGGTCGATCAATTTCAGGATTTTCTTTTAACTTTAAACAGAAAAAGAAGGACAGCCCATCAATAGAAAGAGATCCGGATACTTTGGGTCTTTCTTCAAAGATGACCGATGCTCAACGGCATATGTTTGCAAATAAACTTTCCGAACTTCCTGAAATGGGTCGTTATTCCCAGGGAACTGAAAGCTATCCGCAATTTGCTATTCGTATTGCTGAGATGCTGCAAGACCCTGACCGAATAAAAGAACTATACCCATACCTAAAAAAAGTGGGATACATGCCATCAAATAAAAAGGACACCGTAAATGGCTAAGTTATCACTAAGTGAAGTATCTAAAAAATTTCATGTGGATAGATCAACCATTTACAGAGCTGTACGTAATGGACGTTTATCACGCTCCAGTGATGGACAATTCGATCTAGCAGAGGTCATCCGATGCTTTGGAGAACCTGAGCAAACATCTCAAAAAATTGAATCATCTAAGCAAGAAGGTGATGAATCTACAAAAAAACTTATTGCCCATTTAGAAAATGAAGTCAAAAAATACCAAGAACGTGAAGAACGGTTAATGCAACAAATTGACCGTATGCAAACACTCATTGAGCTGAAAAGTGTTGCACCTGCCACAGCAGCACCACAACAAGATGCTACGGCATGCGACACCGATCTACCACAGCATGCGACAACACAACAAGACAATGATAATAAAAAGAATAATGAATTAAATATTGCAGAAAATGTGGCAGTGCCACAGCAAGAAACTACGGCATACCACACCCAAACGCTACAGCATGCCACGTTGCAGAATGTGGCAGTGCCACAACACAAAAAACGTGGCTTATTTGGCCGTGTACTGAATGCTGTTTTTGATAATGACTAAGGGAGAAAGATCATGCCGAAACTGAAAGACATTGCCCTAGGCATTATTGTGGCCCCGCTGTTGATCCCGATCATGCTGATCGCATCGTACCAGGATAAAAAGGAGCTGAAAAAAGAGCTGGATAAACGCCAAAAAGAAAAAGACCAGGCATCCTGATTATTCAATTGGGCTAATTAAAACTGTGAAACATTGATCACTTATTAGGCGTGGAACGTGAAAAATCATAAAAAAAGCCCGGTCATGGAAACTCGGGCTATCAACTAGGAACTACAGCGTTGAATTATAAGGATAATTATAAAGCATTTCGTATAAGGTGTATTATGTTAATTTTAGAAATACTAAAAATCTAATTTCAATAACAGCAAAAATATTCCAGGTGTAAAAGTGATACTTCAAAGTTCCCAAATGGATGCATTCTTTCTATCCAGATATGATGTCCAGCTTCCCTCAATTTTAGAACTTATGATACTAGAAGGCTTTTATGAGGATTCGGATGCTATTGTCTTTAATTTTTACAAAGATAGGTTAGAGCAGGTGAATTACGAAGCCATAGCTGATGTTTACGGAGATCTAACAGGGTTTGAAGCCTCCAGTAATAAGATTCATATCGAGGATTACGTGGATAATCAACAGTATGAAATGAATGAAATAATCAACATCGGATTCGCATTAGTTCAATTAGTTCAAAACTTATGGAATCAGCTAAGGGATGATGAGTGCACTATAATTTTATCATCTGATTTAGAAAGTGAATTTGGAAGTAATGCCACTCTTAGTTTTCATAAAAAAAGAATGAATGAAATTTTAATGGATAGCTTAGATGACTGCTCTCAAGCAGTATTCATTTGTGGAAACAATGACTTAATATCTGCAAATACTTAACATAAGGGCTGTTATACGAAATAAAAAACCTAGGCACTAGCCTAGGTCTTAAATTTTAAAAAATACATAAAAATTAAGGTTATAGTCTCAATTTTTCAACTTCGTATAACGTGTATTATGTTAATTTTAGCTAAACTTTAAAGAACAAAAAATATGTGTGAATGCCAATCTGTAGATAATTTTTTTATATGTCCTACTAGTTTTTCAGATGTTTTCAGTCATAACTACAATATGAAGTATAAGTTTCCTCACTACTTCATTGAAGATCCTCCATGTGAGGAAGCTAAACCAGAATTTGATTATGGTGAGTTTTATTATGTTTGTAGCGAGTGTCAGCAAGCTTGGTATTTTGAATGTTATCCAGAAACACCAACAGGCCCAATTTTTGGAATTAAAATTCCAGATATGAGCCAAGTATTAAGCCAAAACCGAATAAACAGTATTAAACAATTCTTAGTTATTTTAGCTCATGAAGGCTTTTCAGAAAATAAGTGTATTCATAACGGATGTATGGACTATTCACTTAATGGAATTAAGGTATGTCTAAATCATTTTGGCTATAAATTTAGTCCTTATTAAAAGATTCATTTAACATAATGGCTGTTATACGAACTAGCCTTGTTAGAACCCATTTAAAGTGTCTATATTCTCACCAATAAAAATCCCAGTTTTATAAAACTGGGATTTTTTTTATTTAATACCTTTATAAATATCAGATAAATAATTCAATGATTGTCCAAGAGCATATCCTAATAGCGGTGGCACAGCATTACCAACTTGAGTGTATTGAGGAACTTCAAATTTTCGCATCTGGCCACCAGTAGTTACTTTAGATAGAAACTTAAAGTTATCTGGAAAAGACTGTACTCGTGCCATTTCTCGAACAGTTAGTGTTCTTAAATCACGGTAATGGCAAGCATCGTCAGGAATAGATAAAGCTGCTGGTGCTGGTTGGTTCGCAACTAAAGCCTTTTGAGTTTGTTTCTTCGTTTGATGTAGCTGTAAATAAGCTACCAGCTCACATTTACTCAAAAAATTAGTCGCTTGGCCACCTTCATTTAAAAAGCTTAAATTTTTTAATTCATCAAATGCATTATCAGAGAGTAAAGAGGTTAAGCCTTTAAGGATCTGTTGTACTTCTTTTTTGGTATTTGAAGAAACCAAATTTAAATTTTGGTATAGCTTAAAACGCTTTTTGACATGAATACCATTCGCTCTAAGATCATAATTATTTAAGCTCTTATGCTTAGTCAGCAAAGGATTAAACAGCGCATCTAACTTTTTAACATATTCAGATTTTTCTTGATGATTTTCGATAGAAAGATCTTGAATTGCATCAGCTACAGAAAACTCTTTTCCTTTGTAAGTAATTAAAGGCTCTAGAAAAGTGCCATGAAAAAATGCTGTATCCTTATCAACATCAAAGTACTTTAAATACCCATACTCTAAATCAGTATCTAATTGAACCTTCTCAAAAAATTGATGACTATGTTTTAAAATATCTTGCTCTTTTTTATTCAATTTATGGATTATTTCTGCATAAACATCTGCACGAATACCTAAAAGAATAAAACGTGGGCGGTTCTGTGCAACGCCAGCATATTTAGCATTTACATGTAAGCATAAAGGAATGTAGTTGATCTTTGAAAAGGCCTTAGCAACCTCATACCAGGCATAGAATTGTCCAGCATTGGTATTAAAAGCCCTTAAAATCCCAGAAACATTCTCTAAAAGCACAAACTTAGGGTGAGTAAGCTCTACAAATTTGGCAAACTCCCAAGGTAAAGTATTTCGTTCATTACCCAACTGTCTTAATCCAGCCAGACTGAAACTTTGACAGGGTGGCCCACCAGAAACGAGATCTAAACCACCATCTAAATGCTCATCTTGTATTTGTTTTAATAATTCAGGCTGTTGTTGTAATAATTTATTGAGTTCTACAATGCTACCAACAAGTAGTTTTTTATTGAGTTGGGTATTTTGATCTAAATCACTAAAGCCACTCTCCATGATAGGTGGATAGGTTTTAGGATTTTCTCTTAGTCTTTTTGATATTTCATTTTTAGGAAAATTTGAGTTAACCCAAAGTGTATGTTCAGGATTCTGTACATCTAAACTTTCATTAAAAAAATTATAAGCAAAGGTTTCGGCTGCCATTGGTGATAATTCATTAGCAATAACCAAGTTATGCCCTGAAGCTTCTAAGCCTAGGGATAATCCACCACAACCAGCAAACAACTCAATATAGTTCAACCACAGTGCCTTAACGTCTAAAATATCGTGGCATATTAAAGTACACTCAAACCAAAGTCCAGGCATTTATACAATTTAAGATGAATCAGCGAACACCAATTGACCTAAGCATAGAACAAACAGAACTTTCATTAAAAAATAGAAAATACCTTGCTCAAAATGGTATTGATTATGGTTTATTGTCCATTACTCAAACTGGCCTGAATAAGTCTATTATGGATGCCGTCGGATCCTTACGAGCATATCTAAAAGACAATCAATACCATGATTACTCTGAACAAAAGCAAGGAACCCCCTATAAAGTTTTAAAACCATGCCAATTGGTAATTTCTGATACAAATTATCAGGATCAAAAAGTTAGCCTATATCGCCCTGAAACAAAATCAGGAGATCCACGGATTTGGATCTATGGACTAAAAAATGTAGCTAACCCTGGCGATGAACTGGCACTGGTTATTGATAAAGGGAATTTATATGCGTTTAACATCTCAAAATTAGATTTAGCCCAGAACCAACTTTTAAATAAGATCATTCATGACTATGAAGCAACGGCAATGGAACTACTTGGTCTATTAGAGAATTTAAGCAAGAAAGGACGATTACCATCTGTGATGCAAGGCCGGCATGATACTGCCATAGGCCGAACAATTGAATATGCTTTAGGCATTCCAATTAACTCATCCCCTTTCCCTGACTATAAAGGCATCGAATTAAAAGCTGGTCGTCTAAATAATGCATCAAATCGTACAAATTTATTCGCTCAAGTCCCGGATTGGTCAATCAGCACATTAAAAAGTAGTAAAGAAATTGTTGATAAATATGGTTATGAGCGTGGTGAGGATTTAAAGCTTTACTGTACGATTACAACACAAGCATATAATTCACAAGGTCTTGGCTTTGAAGTTGATTTTGAAAAAGATCAACTTAATGAGCTACATATCAAAGATGGACCAGTAGTGAGTTGGCTAGGTGATACACTAAGAGCTAAATTATTAGAAAAACATCACGAGACTTTTTGGATCAAAGCTAACTCAGATATAGAAAATGGCGATGAATTTTTTACATTAAAGTCAATTACGCATACTAAGAACCCTGTTTCAAGCCAGTTTCTCGTTCTTATCGAACAAGGGATTATTACGATGGATCACTTAATTAAACGTAAAGATAAAACAGGTAAAACAAGTGAAAAAGGCCCATTATTTAAGATTAAACCAGAACATTTAGATCTTATTTTTCCAGAACCAAAGTTCTACACCCTATAGAGTAGATTAAGATTTAACATAAAATCTCTTATATGAAATTTAGAACTTATCCCTTAAAAAGATCATTAAAAAGCTCTTTATCTTTCTGTCTATTTTCTTCTGTCTTACTTTCCGCACTTAAAAACTGCTCAAAATCAG
>NZ_VPAK01000053.1:0-6696 GCF_013419295.1 Acinetobacter sp. YH12094 | reverse complement strand
TAAAGGTATTGAAGTCATGCGTGCACTACGTAAAGGACAAGCATCGTCATTTTATTATGGTCAGCCTCAGGGTGAAGTGTGTCTAATCAACAGGGTTTTCGGTCTCTAAGCACTTTTTAAAGGGAACATCATCGACTCAAATCTCTATTTGCAACAGTGCCCTATTTTCTTCAGTAACAACCGCATGGCTATGATCATGATGTTCTGACATAAAATATTTTCCTTATTCTATTTATGATGAGCAGAGATATTGGATAACAGCCAATATCTCTGCTGTAAATCGACTAATCTATTGGATTAAGAAACTTTCTTTTCATTTATCCAACGATAAAGCACGGGTAACAGCACCAAAGTTAGTAATGTTGAAGAGATAATCCCGCCAATCACTACGGTTGCCAGTGGCCGTTGAACCTCAGCCCCTGTTCCGGTTGCCAGCGCCATTGGTACAAAACCCAGTGAAGCCACACAAGCTGTCATCAACACTGGTCTTAAGCGCAAAATAGCCCCTTGCCACACGGCTTTATGCACTGGATATTTGTCCCTTAATTCCTTAATAAAGGTCAGCATTACCAGTCCATTGAGGACTGCAACACCAGATAAGGCAATAAAGCCAATTCCAGCTGACATCGATAATGGAATATCCCTTAGCCAAAGGAACAGCACACCACCGGTCAAGGCAAAGGGTACCCCGGTAAAGACCAATAGACTTTCTTTGACATTGTGAAAGACCGCCATCAGTAAAATAAAGATAGTGATTAAAGCCAGTGGAATCACGATTTGCATCCGTGCTTTGGCTGAAGCCAAATTTTCAAACTGACCGCCATATTCTATCCAATAACCACTTGGCAAAGTGTATGCTTTGAGCTGTGTCTGTACATCAGAAACAAAAGACCCTAAATCACGCCCTTCAACATTCGTTGTAACCACAACTCGGCGTTTACCATTTTCTCGACTGACTTGGTTGATTCCTTCAATGGTCGAGACTTGCGCGACATCCGACAATAAAATACTGCCACCATTTGGAAGCTGAATAGGTAACTGGGAAACAGATGCGACACTACGGTCTTGCTCTCCAAGACGGATAACAAAATCAAAACGACGATCGCCTTCTAAAATCTCTCCCACGCTTTGTCCACCAATACTGGTTGCCACAAGGTCTTGAATTGAACGCACACTCAAACCATATTGTGCAGCCAAAGTTTTATTTACCTCGACATTCAGTAATGGCAAACCTGAGGTCTGCTCAACTTTCACGGCACTGCTACCCGATATTTGCTGAATGATTTTGGAGATTTTAGTCGCCTCAGTATTGAGGACATTCATATCATCACCGAAGATTTTCACACCAACATCACTACGCACACCTGAGATCAATTCATTAAATCGGAGTTCAATCGGTTGTGAAAATTCACTATTATTGCCTGGAATCGTGGCTAAATACGTCACCATACGGCCACGTAATTCATCTAAACTTTCTTTAGGATTTGGCCATTCTGAACGAGGCTTTAACATGATATAGCCATCTGAAATATTGGGTGGCATGACATCTGTTGCAACCTCGGCTGTACCCGTTCTGGCAAATACTGCCTTAATTTCAGGGAAACTCTTTAAAAGAAGTTTTTCAGTATTCTCCTGAATACGTAAAGACTCTTCTAAGCCTGTACTTGGTGAACGTAACTGTTGTACCGCAAAGTCTCCTTCACTGAGCTGTGGTGCAAATTCACTGCCGAGTTTGGTACTGATAAATCCCGTAATCACTAATACACACAGTGCAAAAGTCAGCACAACTGCTTTGTATTGATACGAAATATCAAGAGTTTGCTGATATTTAGCTTTTAGCCATAACATCCAACGACTTTCTTTTTCTTGAATATCGCCTTTGACCCACAATGCCACAGCAGCAGGCACAAAGGTGATCGATAAAATAATGGCTGCAACAAGGGCTAGTACCACTGTCAATGCCATCGGATGGAACATTTTTGCTTCCACACCACTTAAAGCAAAAATCGGCAAATACACCACCAAAATAATAAGCTGACCAAAAATAAGAGGACGACGTGCTTGGCGGGCAGCCAGAAAAACTTCCTTAAAGCGTTCACTTTGTGTGAGAGGTCGTTTTAACAGTTGCTGTGTATGGGCTAAACGCCGGATACAGTTTTCGACAATCACCACAGCACCATCGACAATGATGCCGAAATCGAGTGCACCTAAACTCATCAGATTGGCACTGATATTTTTCTGTGCCATCCCGGTTAAGGTAAACAGCATAGAGAGTGGAATGACACAGGCAGTAATCAAGGCAGCACGGATATTCCCTAAAAACAGGAACAGAATGATGATGACCAGGATTGCTCCCTCTACCAAGTTTTTCTGAACGGTTTTAATCGCCTTCTCAACCAAGGTAGTACGGTCGTACACTGTTTCAATCACTACCCCTTTAGGCAAACTATTCTGAATATCTTGAAGCTTGGCATCCACAGCTTTAGAAACAGTCCGGCTATTTCCACCCATCGCCATCATGGCAACCCCTAAAACGGTTTCTTTGCCGTTATAGGTTGCCCCACCGGTTCTTAAATCATGCCCAATAGAGACTTGCGCAATATCACCAACCCGAATTGGGCTGCCATTTGGGCTACCCAGCATGGTGTTCTCAATATCAGAAAGCCCATTGAATGCACCCGGTACACGTACCGTCAGTTGCTGACCATTGTCTTCAATATAACCTGCACCTCGGTTCTCATTATTTTGCGCTAAAGCCTGTTGCAGTTGTTCTAATGAGATATTCAGTTGCTGCATCCGGTTTAAATCGGGAGAGACCACATAGGTTTTTTCAAAACCACCAATACTGTTGACCTCTGCAACTCCCTTAACACGTTGCAGTTGAGGACGCACAATCCAGTCCTGAATCTCACGCAAATCCATCGGCGTGTATGCAGTTCCATCCGGCTTTTTCGCATTCGGATCTGCCTTCAGTACCCATTGATAAATCTCACCGAGACCCGTAGAAACGGGGGACATCGTCGGTGCGATTTGTGCAGGCAACTCAGATTGCGCCTCCTGTATCCGTTGGTTAATCTGCTGACGGGCCCAATAAATATCAGTCCCATCTTTAAAGACAATGGTGACTTGAGAGAGTCCATAACGGGATATGGAACGGGTAAGCTCCAGATCCGGAATGCCAGCCATGGCATTTTCAATGGGATAGGTAATCCGCTGTTCGACTTCAAGCGCAGTAAAACCCTTGGCTTGAGTATTAATCTGGACTTGGGTATTGGTAATATCGGGTACAGCATCAATCGGGAGTTTCTGATAGCTATACACCCCGACCGCAATCCAGGTACAGACAAAGAGCAACACCCAAATCGCATTTTGTATGGAAAACTGAATGATTCGTTCGAATAAACCTTCTGGTTTTGGCAGATCAGAATTAATGTTCATGGCCTGCCTCGTCTTTTTCTAATTCAGATTTCAACAAGAAACTGCCTTGAGCGATATACTTCTGCCCTTCAGTCAGCCCAGAAATCACTTCAAGCCATTGTCCATCACTTGAAGCCTGCCCCAATTGCACTTTCTGTGCTTTTAAGTGGACTTGACCTTTTTGTTCTGAATCTACGATGAAAATACTGTCTTCACCTTCAATACTTTGCAGCGCAGACTTTTGAATCCGAAGGGCTGATTTTGCTGTAGCTTCCGGAATCAACACTCTCACTAGCACATTAGAACGCAACTCAGTAGCTTGCGCATCGAGTTTTGCGCGCACCACCAGACGCCCTGTTTGTACATCTGCCTGAGAGGTTAAGCTTTGTACAGTAGCTTTATAGATTTGATCTGAATCATTCACTTTAAAGTCAATTTTTTGCCCGGCTTGCAGTTGACCTGAGAATTGATTCGGCAAATTAAACTCAAGCCATAAATCTTTCAGCTGTTCAATGACAAAGAGCTGATTAGCCAGTTGCACATTTTCACCGACCACAATATCTTTTTGACTGATCACCCCAGAGATCGGTGCTTTAATCAGAAAACGCCCATTGTTATTGCCACTTGCACCTAATGCATTTAAACGTGCTTGTGAGGACTGGACAGTAATCTGCGCTTGACGGTAGGCATTTTCGGCACGCTGGTAATCCTGTTTGGCAGAAATCCCCTGTGACCAGAGTTGCTGTTCGCGCTGGTAATCTTTACGGGCCAAATCCAGATTCACCTGTGCCATACGCAGATTTGCCTGTTGGTCGATCAGTTCAGGCACGATTAGTACAGCCAGCGTTTGTCCTTTTTGCACGCTCTGTCCTAAAGCCACATTGACCTGCTCGACATGACCACTAAAATTAGGCGATATATGCGCTTGTTGATCGGTATTCACCACCAATTTACCTGGCAGGGTTGTCAGCTTTTCAACCAATCCTGTGGATGCAACAGCAACTTTTAAACCTTGTTCAACCATTTGTTGGCTGGTCAGTTGTATTTCGCCTTCTTCAGCATGTCCTTCTTCAGAACTATCTTCATCAGAATGTTCGGCATTTCCCTCATCATGACCATGCCCCTCAGATTCAGTTTTTTTTGAACTTAACCAAATAACCAGACTGACCAAGACCGTAATCAGAATCAAAATTGCAATCATGAGAGACTGGGATATTTTTCCGTTTTGCTTGGCGTTCATTTTATCGTGCTCCCCCATTGATTAAATTTTGCGATGCTTCGACTGCCTTTTTATTCAGTTGTGTATAGGCATCCGAACGGCTAATTTCTTCATAACTTGTGCCAATACTGAGTGCCTCAGCTGCGAGGGCAGTTTGCCAAGCTTGACGTAGAATTTGTAATTGACCCAATCGAAGATTCTGCAGTTGGGTGGTTGCTTGCTGAACGTCGGTAATGGACAGTTTCCCTGCCTGAAACCCTTGTAAAGTACGGCTCTGAACTTTGGTCGCCAAAGTAACTTGTGCTGTTGTGGCATCGAACTGGCTACGTAAACCTTTGAGCTGATGCATGCTGTTGGCAATATTGAGTATTTGTTGCTTCAGCTCACGCTGCTGCTGTTGGTTCAGCAATATTTGCTGTTGCTGGACCATCGGGATCGCATATTGCTGGCGGTTGAAAATATTCAGTGGAATAGCCACGCCGATTGCCAAAGTCGTATCGTTGCTTTCATTAGGGGTTTTGCTACGTTTCATGCCTACATTTAAAGTCGGATTGGGACGTGCCTGAATTCTTAAATTTTCAATTTGATGATCCGATTGCTGAATGTTCAAGGCATAGAATTTTTCTAGCCACCCTTCAGCAATATACCGTTGCACAGTTTGGAGACTTTGCTCTGGCCAAGGGATAGCGGTTTTATTCAATTGAAGATGTGAAGATGTTTCTCCCCCCCACAAATTAGACAGCTGACGACCGGCAGCTTGTTTATTCAGCATCGCTTGCTGATAAAGTCGTTGGATTTCTAGCGCTTCAATTTGGGTACGCTCAAAATCAACCAGGGCAATACTGCCTGCCTGATAGCGTTTCTGGGCACTGTCCAGATTGGCTTTACTTGTTTTTAACTGTACTGAATAAGCAGACTGCTCAACCTCAGCAAGTGCAAATTGCGACCATGCAAATTTAACAATCAGTTGGCTTTGTGCCTTCCATAATTGCTGTTGCAATTGGATTTGTTGATTCGAGGTATTGGCAATCACCCGGTTCAGCTTACGCTGACCAAATAGATCTAGAGGTTGACTAACGCCAACATTGAATTCCTGTTCTTGACCTGAGCCAAAGCCAGACTGTTCTAAACTTATACTTGGATTCTGCCATAACCGACTTTGCTGAATATTCAATTCAGATATTTGCTGAACTTGTTGCCACAGCTTGTCTTGAGTCTGGTAACTTTGTACTTTTGCTAAAGCGGATTCAAAGCTGGTAACGTTTTCAGCATAGCTATATTGCATAGCCGCTGCACATATACAAGCAACCAAGCTATGACGCAAGAGTATAATTGATTGTGAAGACATGATTTTTCCCACTTATTTAAATAATAAAAGTGGTGGGAATGTTTTAGGCTACCCCACCATGAGCGGGGAAAATTTGGGAGGTGGGCTTTGTTGAAACAGGTCAGGAGCCTGATAGCTGTTTTTCCAATGAAATTGTGGATTCACTTTAACTTCAGAGCTTGGATGAAACACATCTACTTTTTCATTTTGTACAATCAAATGCGTCATCGATGGTAGATGATCTTGATGATCTTCACCGATTTCTAAATCGCTACTGAATGTTTTTATGTTTTCTGACTGTCCATTATGATCGTGTTGACGACTATCGCTGGCACACAAGGTATTTTGGTGATGACCAAAATGATAACTCTGCTGTGATTGAGGCTGTTGTTCATGGACACAAAAGGCCGCCGCCACATTCCAAAAGCTTTGGAACATGAACAATCCAACCAAGACTGTAATCCATGTAGTAGAACGCATCATCATAACAATCGAAAAATTTGTACCAAGTATAAGGCTTAGAGCCACTCCAAGGTCAAGCTTAATAAATTAAATGGCACTGTTGCAAATAGAGATTTGAGTCGATGATGTTCCCTTTAAAAAGTACTTAGAGACCGAAAACCCTGTTGATTAGACACACTTCACCCTGAGGCTGACCATAATAAAATGACGATGCTTGTCCTTTACGTAGTGCACGCATGACTTCAATACCTTTAATTGTGGCATAAGCCGT